>CALGIA010000064.1 GCA_937916005.1 uncultured Rhodospirillaceae bacterium | reverse complement strand
ATTATCTCTCATGACCCGTCGATCGGAATCGAGCATCAGAACCGGGTCGGGCAGATAATCCAGCCCCGACGTCTCGTCGCGCAGCGCCTCCGATTGTCTTTTGGCCTCGCCGGACCGGGCCAGGCGGCGGATGGAGACCAGCAACGGCGCCCACAAATCACTGAACACCGGATCCGGCCGTGGCGCCTCGGCGTTTTCCGCCAATAATGCCACGTAATCGCCAATCGCCATCAGATCGGACAACAGCAGACGAACCACAAAGACCGTTCCAATGACGATCAGCGCCAACGCGGCGACACCGGGCACCACCCGCAGCTCGCCCAACGCCCAAAGACCGGCCAACACGACAATAACCGGCACGGTAACGCCCGCAACAAGGCGCCACAATATTCTCAGCCGAATGGCGTTGCTTGTCATTCCAACCGCCTAGCAAAAATTACCAATTTCTGCAGATAGTCTATTCGAATTCCAGCAATCTTGCGAACGCGTGTTTTCAAACCAGAAGGCCTTGCGGCGGGTCGGAGGTGTTCGGCGAAAACCATCCTCTGTGATCGGAGATCGATTTGATCGACCGGTGCCGACCAACATCACTCCGCGCGAACTCACGCTTGAGACCCGCCATCTCCTCGTCCCGCGTTCGTCCCTGACCCGGAAAAGCGTCATTGCCCAACAATTGCAACGCGCCCCCCAGCGCCGAAACTGCCGCGTGCTGATCCCAAGTTCATCACATACGGCCCAATCCGTGACACCTTCTTCGCCAGCTCTTAGGATCGCTTCCCGCTTGAACTCCGCGCTGTACCGATTGTATCGCTTTGCCTTTGTCATTCGACACCTCCTCGCGCTTCTACGCGCCAATTCTAGGTGTCCACCAATTCAGGGGAAGACCATATCACCACTTACCGTTACACAAATATGACAGTGCCGATTATGGCTCTGAGCCGCTCAAATCTGAACGAGCCATCTTGACCTAGGTCAAAGTTGTTCCCGTAGATCTGACATAACCTTTCAGGATCGCATTGCAGGAAAGCGAAATCATGACCGTCAAGGAAGTCGAATTGCCGGACCGGTTCGAAAACATAGGTGCGCAATTGCTGAAGGAAGTCGCCCGGAAAACCGGGGACGAAGCCGGCGACGGCACGACAACGGCCACTATCCTGGCGCGCGCCATCGCACATGAGGGAATCAAGGCGGTGGTGGCGAGAATGGATCCCATGGATCTAAAACGGGGAATCGATCTTGCAACAACCCGAGTCGTATCTGCATTGAAGGAACAGTCCAAAGCCGTTTCCACGAACGAAGAAATCATTCAGGTCGGCGCCATTTCGGCCAACGGTGAGCGCGAGGTCGGAATCATGATCGCTAAGGCCATGGAGAAGGTAAGCATCAACGGCGCCATCATGGTTGAAGAGGCCAAGGGGCTGGAGTCCGAACTGGCGATCGTCGAAGGCTTGCAATTCGACCGCGGATATTCGTCCCCCTATTTCATTACAGATCCCGGCCGGCAGAGCAGTGAATTCGAAGAACCGTATATCCTCATTCGCGAGGCAAAACTCACATCGTTGGCGCCGATGCTGCCGCTTCTGGAACAGGTTATCCAGGCGGGAAAGCCTTTGCTGATCATTGCCGAGGACATCGAAGGCGAAGCGCTGGCCGCGCTCGTCGTCAATAAACTGCGCGGCGGGCTGAGGGTTGTGGCGGTAAAATCGCCCGGATTTGGCGATCGCCGCAAGGAAATGTTGGAAGATATAGCGGTACTGACCAATACCCAGCCCGTGAGTGAAGAGCAGGGGCACAAGCTCGAAAATGTCACACTGGACATGCTGGGAACAGCCATGAAAATCTCGGTGACCAAGGACGAGACGACCATCGTGGGCGGCGGCGGCGAGGCAGCCGGCATTCGCGCCCGGTGCGACCTTATCCAGCGCCAAATCGACGATACGAAATCCGATTACGACCGGAAAAAACTCCAGGAGAGATTGGCCAGGCTTTCGGGCGACGTTGCGATCATTCACGTGGGCGGCGCAACCGAAACGGGGATCAAGGAGGCCATGGACCGCCTGGATGATGCGCTGAACTCGACCCGTTCGGCGATCAGGGAAGGCATCGTTGCCGGCGGCGGCGTCGCTTTATTGCGGTGTTCCCAGGCTCTTAAAAATGTGGAATGGCCAGCGAGGATCAAAGGGTAGGTGTTGATATCGTGGGGCGCGCCCTGCGAATTCCGCTTCGCTGCATTGTCGAAAATGGGGGTCTGGATGGTTCCGTTATCGCCAATAAAATTCTACTGAGCAATGATCCCAATTTCGGATTCGATGCGCAGACCGAAACCTACACCGATATGTTCGAGGCGGGCATTATTGATCCGACCAAAGTCGTTCGAACGGAAATCGAAATGGCGAGTTCGATCGCCGGTCTTCTGATTACCACCGAAGCCATGGTCGGCGAATTACGAATTCAGCCCGATGCATCGGCTCAGTAATAGGAACTATTCATCGACATTTCCATTGCCGAAAGCCCGGTGGGGAATTGAACAAAGTGTAAATCGAAAGAGAGGCAAGCATTATGGCGAAGAAAAAAACTACCTGGATTCTGATAGCCGACGGCGCGCATGCGCGGGTTTACGCCAATGACGGGGCCGCTCTTGGCCTATACCCCGTGCCCGGGCTGGAATTTACCAACGAGTTGCCATCGAGGGTCCACGGCATGGTGAGCGATCGGGAAGGGCGGACCTCCAACCCGTCGGGCGGCGGCCATCACGGGCTGGAACCGCGGACCGATCCGCGCCGTCACATGGAGGATGAGTTCCTTCGTGACGTCGCGGCCGCCCTGGACAAGGCCGCTCAGGAAAAACATTTCGACAATCTGATCCTGGTTGCCGCGCCCAAAGCGCTGGGTACGCTCCGCGTCAAACTCGCGCCGCAAACGACGGCGCTGGTCGGCAAGGAACTGGACAAGGATTTGATTCACTTGTCCGAACAGGAGCTGGAACAACATCTTACAAACGCCGGTGTGCTGCGCTGATCAGGCAAATCGTCAGATCAAATGCGCCATATGGATGGATTGATCCAGATTATAGCGGGACATCGTGCTTTGTTTAAGGTCTGATCAGTAAAGCTTATTGTGCAGGACATGATCGAAGGATGGACAGGCCGAACCATAT
>CALGIA010000063.1 GCA_937916005.1 uncultured Rhodospirillaceae bacterium | reverse complement strand
AGGCGCTGGGCGGCACGCCGGTCGGCATGTCGATCACCCAGGTCGCCGAATCCATCAACCGGGGCGTCATCCAGGGCACCCTGACCGGCTGGTCGGCCATCAGCACGTTCCGCATCACGCCGCTGATCAAGACCCACATCGATATCCCGCTCGGCGTGCGCAGCTTCGTGCTCGGCATGCGCAAGGATCTCTACGAAAAGCTCTCAAGCAAGGGCAAGGCGGCGATCGCGAAAAACAGCGGTCTCAAGCTGAGCAAGGCGTTTGGCCAGTATTACCAGAATGACGGTGAATCCATGCGGGCCGATCCCAAGGGGCGCTCCGTGATCCGGCCCTCGAAGGCGGAGCTCGACGGGATATTCAAGGCCCATTTCCGGCAGTTCCACCATGACTGGATCGCAAAGGTCAAGGACGGCCAGATGAAATACGACGCCATGCAGGCGATCCTGGCCGATATACGCAAGGGCATGTAACCGGGCCCGGTTATCGATAAGGTCGTCGATAAATTGGAAGCCTTGCCGGACTCACGGCGGCTGGTTGGACCGGCCGCCAGCTGGATCGCATTGATCGGGGCCGCCGCCATCCTGGTGATGGCGGCGGCCATCGTGACCGACGTTGTCATGCGCTGGCTGTTCAATGCGCCGATCCTGGGGGTCGACGATCTCGGCAAGTTCAATCTGGCGGTGATCGTGTCCAGCTTCTTTCCACTGTGTCTGGTGGGCGGTCATTTCGTGACCATCCGCTTCGTGGGCAAGGCGCTGGGGCCGCTCCGGGCGCTGTGGCTCGAGGCGTTCGGCAATCTGATGACCCTGCTGGTTTTCGCCCTGCTGGCCTGGCAGTTCTTCCGCTTTACCCTTTATGACGTGACATTGACGGGGCTGGCCACGCCGGTGCTCGAAATACCACAGGCGCCGTGGTGGTGGGTGGTCACAATCATCGTCATTCTGTGCGTCCCGATTCAGATGATCGTTCTGTGGGAAAGCTGGATGCGCGCGGTCCGCCGCGAACCGCGCGCGGGCGGCGATAGTAAAACCGCCGATGCCGGGGTGTAAGGTGTCTTTTGATCAAGTCCGCGCCGGCCCGCTCCCCCACCCGGCCACCCACGGGATCGTAATCTATGGGTGGCCGGGTGGGGAGCGGGCCGGCGCGAGGCCACGCAAGTGGCAAATGCCTCAACCCGCGTTGCCGTGAATGACCCGGTCCGGCGGGGCGTGATTATCGGCGAAGGCGCGGATGTTGATCAAAACCTTTTCCCCCATGGCGATACGGCCTTCGCGTGTCGCCGAGCCCAGATGCGGCGCCAGGACGACGTTATCCAGCTTCAACAGCGCAGGCTCGATTTCGGGTTCCCGTTCATAGACATCCAGCGCCGCGCCGGCGATGGCGCCTTCTCCCAACAGGCGGGCGAGCGCCGCCTCATCAATGATTTCGCCGCGTGCGGTGTTGATCACAAAGGCGTGCGGCTGGAGCAGGCGAAGCCGCTGTTCGGACAGCAGGTGGTGGGTTTCTGTGTTGAGCGGACAATTGACCGAGATGTAATCCATATGGGCCAGCATCTGGTCGAGGTCCTGCCACCATGTGGCTTCCAATTCGGATTCCATATCCACATGAACCCGTTTGCGGTTGTGATAATGGACCGACATGTTGAAGCCCCGCGCGCGCCGGGCGACAGCCTGGCCGATGCGCCCCATGCCGATGATGCCGAGCCGCTTGCCGGCGATGCGGTCGCCGATCATGAATGTGGGCGACCAGCCTTTCCACTCGCCGGACCGAACCAGGCGGTCCCCTTCCATCAGGCGGCGCGGCGCGGCCAGAAGCAAGGCGAGGGTCAGGTCGGCGGTGTCCTCGGTCAGAACGCCGGGCGTGTTGGTGACGGTGATGCCTCGCGCGCCGCAGGCGGCCAGGTCAATGTGGTTTACACCCACGCCGAAATTGGCGATCAGCTTCAACCGGTCCGGCAGGGCGTTGATCACGTCACGGGTGATTTTATCGGTAACGGTGGGCACCAGGACGTCCGCATCGGAACAGGCCGCGATGATTTCATCCCCCGACATAGGCCGATCGCCGGCGTTGAGATGTGATTCGAATAATTCCATCAGCCTGGTTTCCACCAGATCAGGAAGTTTCCGGGTGACGACGACAACGGGTTTCGGGGCGGGTTTTGTGGCGGTCATGGGTCACTTTTCGTTAATTTTGATTTATGTACCGATTGTTGAGCCCGTTGTGGAGCCCCTTGTGGAGAATTGATTCGGAATCGAATATACTCCGGCAATGCGTATGGTTCACCTTTTTCGATTACTGGCGCTTATCATCACCGGCGTGACGCTTGCCGGCGCGGGAACATCCATGGCCGGTGACAGCCGATCCAAGCTACCGCGTTTCGCCTCGATACGCGCCGCCGAGGTGAATGTTCGAACCGGTCCCGGGGTGCGCTATCCGGTGGA
This sequence comes from uncultured Rhodospirillaceae bacterium, assembly GCA_937916005.1. GTDB lineage: Bacteria > Pseudomonadota > Alphaproteobacteria > MPNO01 > MPNO01 > CALGIA01. Next base: position 8,279 of record CALGIA010000063.1, on the reverse strand, counting down.
ATGGGTTTTCGTCTATCGCAATATGCCGGTCGAGATTATTGCCGAGTTCGATACCTGGCGAAAGGTGCGTGATTGGGACGGCACCGTGGGTTGGGTGCACCGGTCAATGCTGTCCGGACACCGCAGCGCGATCGTCACCGGCGGCCAGCAGGCGTTGCGTCGCTTCGCCGAAGCCAAAAGCAGCACGGTCGCCCGCGTCGATGAACGGGTTGTCGGCAAGCTGATCACATGCCGGAAAACCTGGTGCAGGCTTGAAATTGCCGGAAAGCGCGGTTGGATGAAACGCACCCATCTCTGGGGAGTCTATAACGGCGAGAAGCTCAAGTAATCCTTTCATGGCTCGGCTCCGGCCGGCGCACAAAATTCTTTAATCGAAATCCTCGGCGAGCGCAGCGCGAACCGCCTCGGACATGACCGCCATATGTGCGTAGTGTTCGTGGCCAATGCCGACAATCACCTGAACGCCTGGCGTCCTGAATTGTTCGATCTGACCGGGCGTAAACGGAAAATGCAGAAACTGAACCGATGACGCCTTGCCGGCGGCATTGGTGCGATCCACATCGGCCTCGGGAACGCCCGCGATCACATCGCCACCGACCGTCAGGGTCATGGTTTCTTCGATGCCGCCAAGCTGGGCCAGTTCACGGGCGCGACGGTCCCCATCGGCTATTTCAAGCATCACGGTGGCGACCAGTTCGGCGCCATTGGGGATCAGCGGATTATAGGCCGCCAGCTCATCCGCTATTTGGGCGTCGCCGCCTTTTTCGATATGCAGCATCTCATGCACCTGATGCCACATGGTGTCATAGCTTTCAAAATAGAACGTCGCGAACGGCCCCACTTCGATCCGCCGGTTCTTTTTGACACCGCTTATTTTGGTCTTCAGGTCGCGGCGACGAGCGCCGTATTCCGGCATGGGCATCAAATCGTCGCGGGTGATTTCGTGTTTCGCGGTCATGGTATGTACCGGGTCCCGTTATAATCCATAGGCGCGGGCGATCAGCTCGATGGGGTGGGGCGCTTCCTTCGGAGGCGGTTCTTTATCACCGTCTTCCGCCAGTTTTTCCATGCCTTGCAGAATATGAAGTCCAGCGAGCGGGCATTCCGACGCCACATGCGCCTTGCCCTTCTCGCGGGCCTGGCGCGCCGTTGGACGACCGAATTTCAGCGCGTTCTCGAAATTATCCTTCATCATTCCCCACGACCCGCCATGGCCGGAACAACGTTCAATGATTTCGATGTCCGCATCGGGCAGGAGACGCAGCATGTCGGCCGCCTTTGGCCCCATGTTCTGCGCGCGGGCATGGCAGGCAAGATGAACCGTAACGCCGCCATCCAGTGGCGTCATGCCGGGCGCCATCCCTTCCTTGCGGCCGATATCGACAATATATTCACTGATATCCCAACTGGCTTGGGCGACGCGCTTGATGTCCTCGTTTTCGGGCAACAGCAGGCCCCATTCAAATTTAAGCATCAGCGTACAGCTCGGCACCAGCCCGATGATGTCATAACCCTTATCGATCCACGGAACCAATTCGGCGGCAATGCGTTCAGCGCTCCCGGCAACTTCCGGGATAGCGCCATGTTCGAGCTTTGGCATGCCGCAACAGCCGGGATAGACGATTTCGGTTTCGACGCCGTTTTTCGCCAATACATTTCGGGCCGCTTCCCCGATGCCGGGATTATTGAAATTCACGAAGCAGGTCGCATAGAGAACCGCCTTACGACCATGGGCCGGAGCGGTTGTGTTCACCTCCGGCGCACTGCCCCGTGCCTGCGCGGTGAATGTCTTGCCGTGAAATTTCGGCAGGGCCGCGTTACTGTCGATGCCGAGCACGGCCTGCATGATGGGACGTGTCAGCCCATTGCCGGTTCGCGTCGCCCAGTTGGCCAGGGGCGCGACCGGCGCCGCCAGCTTGCCGTTCCGGTCGGTTTCACTGATCTGGCCGGTCACAAAGCCCGTTTCGCCGCGCCGGTGTTCCGCCGCGCGGTATCGCAACATAAGATGAGGGAAATCCAGGTTGAATTCATGGGGCGGGACATAGGGGCATTTGGTCATAAAGCACATGTCACACAACGTGCAGGCATCGACCACCAGCTTGAAGTCCGCACTGTCCACGCTGTCGAGTTCCATGGTCTCGGACTCGTCGATCAGATCGAACAGTTTTGGAAATGAATCGCATAAATTAAAACACCTGCGGCACCCATGGCAGATGTCGAAAACCCGGCGAAGTTCCTGGTCGATTTTTTCCGGATCGGAATAATCTGCGTCACGCCACGGAATCGGATGTCGCGTTGGCGCTTCAAGGCTACCTTCTCGCATCCCAAGCTTCCTGTCGTTGGATTAGAAATTTATGCGGGAAAAGGGGTCCCGTATTATGACACACGGAACCCCTCCCCATTTGTCTACGCGGAACGTCAGTCGAGTTCGTTCAGAGCCTTGGTGAAGCGCCCGGCATGGGAGCGTTCGGCCTTGGCAAGGGTTTCGAACCAGTCTGCAATTTCGTCAAAACCTTCGTCCCGGGCGGTTTTCGCCATTCCCGGATACATGTCGGTGTATTCGTGGGTTTCGCCGGCAACCGCCGCCTTGAGATTATCGGACGTGGGGCCAATAGGCTCGCCCGTGGCCGGATCGCCGGTTTCCTCAAGATATTCCAGATGACCGTGCGCATGGCCGGTCTCGCCCTCGGCGGTGGAGCGGAAAACCGTTGCGACATCGTTATAACCTTCAACATCGGCCTTCTGCGCGAAATACAGATAGCGACGATTGGCCTGGGATTCGCCCGCGAAGGCGTCCTTCAGGTTCTGCTCGGTGTTTGTCCCTTTAAGTGCCGGCATGGATGCCTCCTTTTCTGGTGGGCGATAAAAAATCTATATTCGGGCGGAAAATCTCGGCGACAACAATGCCACCTCCTCTCACCCGCAAACCATATAATGCCGTCTCAAGGTCGCCGTCAACGATTTAGAATCGTTCCAGACTAAATTTGTTAGCTGACGCCTATCGTGGAGTCTCGGAAAGGCGAACGATGATGTCGATACGGCTGATCGCGGTCCCCAAAGGTGGTTTGGGCAGGGCGGCAAGTGCAATGGACTCTTCCGGAATATCCTGAAGCCGACCGGTATCTTCATAATAGAAATGATGGTGTTCGGACGTATTGGTATCGAAATAAGACCGGCCCGGATCAACCATGACCTCGCGCATCAGGCCGGCTTGGGTAAATTGGTGAAGGGTGTTGTAGACCGTGGCCAGCGAAACTTCAGCGCCATCATGACGCGCTTCGGCATGAAGCTGCTCGGCAGTCACATGGCGGTTTTCATCATCGAACAACAGACGGGCCAGAGCCCGCCTCTGCCGCGTTGGGCGAAGCCCGGCCAGCTTAAGCAGGTCGGCGGCGCGGGTATAGGGGCGTGACCTCAACATATTACTGCGGCTGGCCTCAATTTGAAAAAACACTCCAGAAACAATACTCAAGCGACTTGTTTGGAACAAGTTTAAACTGCGGGATGGAAAGAATGCCGGGTTAATCGCCGGTCCGAATTCGGTCGACAAGCTGCCTGACAGTCGGGACGAAACCGTTTGAATAGAAAGGGTCGTCCCGAAATTTATAGGCGTTGTGGCCGGCGAACATCAGCTCATTTTCCACATTGGCGCCATGGGCAATGTCTTGCAGGGTTTTTTGGATGCAGTAGGAGCGGGGATCGGCCTTGCGACCCGTCGAGCCGGATTCGTTGTGCGACCAGTTGCTGAACCGGCAGGACGAAAGACATCCCATGCAGTTCGCCTGGTCGTCGTGAATTTCACGCGCAAGTCCAGGCGAGACAAATATCATGGTGGAATCCGGCGTTCGCAGCCCGTCCGTGTGACCCTCGGCTATCCAGCCCTCGGCGCGCCTTTTGTCGTCGGCGGTGGTGAAAATCACCCGGCCACGCGGGCCAACCTCCAACCGCGCGCTCAAATCGCCAACGGCATCCTGCGAATAGGCGATCTGCCGTTCGGTACGCTGTTCGAGTTCGCGGAGAAAGTCGTTATGGACCGCCGACGAATAAAACCCGGTGGGGCTGAATTTATTGAGGCTGATATCGCCCTTGCACAGTTCAACAAGCCTCGCCTTCCATCCGTCGGAGATCGGGCTTTCCTGCGTCAGAAGCGGGCGCGTGCCGAACTGGAACGCGATGGGGCCCAACTCCTCGTTATCGAGCCAATCTTCCCAATCGCGCAAATACCATACCCCGCCCGCCATGACGATCGGCGTATTGCCCAACCCCATTTCGCGCATCGAGCGGCGAAGTTCAGCAACCCGCGGATACGGGTCTTGCGGTTGTTCAGGGTTTTCGCTGTTGCTGAGACCGTTATGTCCCCCGGCGAGCCAGGGATCCTCATACACCACGCCGCCGAGCCAGTCGGAAAATTTATGATAGGCGCGCTTCCACAGCGCGCTGAACGCCCGGGTCGAAGAAATGATCGGATAATAATAAACGCCATAACCGGCGGCAATCTGGGCAATTCGATAGGGCATTCCCGCGCCGCAGGTCACGCCGTGGACCAGGCCTTTCGCGCCAGTCAGCACACCGTGAAGCACGCGTTCCGCACCGCCCATTTCCCAGAGCACATTCACGTGGATGCGGCCTTCTCCACCGGCTGTTTCATGGGCGATTCGCGCCTGGGCGACTCCGCCCTGAATTGCGTAGGCGACCAGTTCCTCATGGCGAGTCTGCCGGTGCCGGCCCTGATAGTCCAACGGAATGATTTTACCGTTCCGGTCATAGGAATCAGCGTTGACGCCGGAAAATGTCCCAATTCCGCCCGCCGCCGCCCACGCGCCGGCGCTTAATCCGGTCGAAATGGCGACGCCCTTTCCACCCTCAATCAACGGGTGGACTTCACGGCCTGACATGACAATTGAAGACAGGGACTTCAGTTAATTTCTCCCGGCTAGATCCAGGTTTTAAATCACCGGGCCGATCCGGCGAGAATGAGCCTATAGCATGGCCATATAGGGTTTAAATAGTTTTCGGCCAGCCCTTTGTTCCGTCCATTCGAAATTAACCGGACCGCCGCGCCATGGCGCGGCGGTCCGGTTATTCCGAGGAGGAACGATCAAGCGTCGGTTGACGCGGCCTCCTTGTCGCCTTTCGGTTCCGCCGAGATTTCTTCGCCGGTTTCCTGATCAACGACCTTCATGCTGAGGCGGACCTTGCCGCGGTCATCAACACCCAGAACCTTGACCTTGACCGAATCGCCTTCATTGACCACATCGGTGACCTTGCCGACCCGGTTGGGGGCCAGCTCACTGATGTGAACGAGGCCGTCACGCGCGCCGAGAAAATTCACGAAGGCGCCGAAATCGACGACTTTCACGACTTTACCCGTATAGATGACGCCAACCTCGGGTTCCGCGACAATGCCGCGAATCCATTCGATGGCCCTGTCTCCAGCTTCCGAATCGATCGCCGCAACCTTGATCGTGCCATCGTCATCAATGTCGATCTTGGCGCCGGTGGTCTCACAGATTTCCCGGATGACCTTGCCGCCGGTCCCGATGACCTCACGGATTTTATCGCGCGGAATCGAGATCGTCGTGATCCGCGGTGCGTTTTCACTAACGCCGTCGCGGGCCGAATCGAGTGCTTTCGACATTTCGCCCAGGATATGCTTACGGCCGTCACTGGCTTGATCAAGCGCGACACGCATGATTTCCTCGGTGATTCCGGTAATCTTGATATCCATTTGCAGCGCGGTCACGCCCTGGTCGGTTCCGGCGACCTTGAAGTCCATATCGCCGAGATGATCCTCATCACCCAGAATATCGGACAGCACGGCGAACCGGTCTTCTTCCTTGATCAGTCCCATGGCGATACCAGCGACCGGGCGACCCAACGGCACGCCCGCATCCATCATCGCGAGAGACGACCCGCACACCGTGGCCATGGACGAAGACCCATTGGATTCGGTGATTTCGGACACGATGCGTATCGTGTAGGGGAAGTCTTCCTTGCTCGGCATGACGGCGTGAAGCGCCCGCCAGGCCAGTTTCCCGTGACCGATTTCGCGGCGTCCCGGGGAACGAAGGAAGCTGGCCTCACCCACCGAGTAAGGAGGGAAGTTGTAATGCAGCATGAAGTGTTCGCGATATTCGCCTTCCAACGCATCGATGATCTGTTCATCCTGCCCGGTGCCGAGCGTCGCAACCACCAGTGCCTGGGTCTCACCGCGGGTAAATACCGCGCTGCCGTGCGAGCGGGGCAGGTACCCAACCACGGAATGAATGGGCCGGACGGTCTTGGTGTCCCGGCCATCGATGCGCATCCCCGTATCGAGAATGCTGCCGCGCACGATATCTTTTTCGAGGCTTTTGAAGACCCCGCTAACGGCGCCGCCATCGTTATCGTCGTCAACAAGAGCGTCCATTGCCCGGCTCTTGGCGGCGGTGATTTTTTCGACCCGGGCCTGCTTGACGGTTTCGCCATAAGCAGCGCGCAGATCGTCTCCGACCGCATCCATGGCGCGCGCCTTAAGAGCGGCGATCCCTGGGGCCGGCGGCGCGACATCCCACGCTTCCTTGGCGCATTTTTCCGCCAGGGCAACAATGGCGTCGATTACCGGCTGAAATCCACGATGCGCAAACATCACGGCATCGAGCATGATTTTTTCGGACAGTTCCTTGGCTTCGGATTCAACCATCAGCACGGCGTCGTTGGTGCCCGCGACGAACATGTCGAGCTCGGAGCCTTCAAGCTCGTCGGTGGTGGGGTTCAAAATGTATTCCCCATCGACGTAGCCAACCCGGGCGCCGCCAATCGGGCCCATGAAGGGAATGCCGGAAATCGTCAGCGCCGCGGAGGCGCCGACCATGGCCACAACATCCGGATCGTTTTCCAGATCATGACTCAAAACCGTGCAGATGACCTGGGTCTCGTTCTTGAACCCAGAGGCGAAGAGCGGCCGGATCGGCCGATCGATCAGACGCGAGGTCAAAACTTCCTTTTCGCTGGGACGTCCTTCGCGCTTGAAAAAACCACCCGGAATTTTCCCGGCGGCAAATGTCTTTTCCTGATAATTGACGGTGAGCGGGAAAAAATCGATCCCAGCCTTGGGGGTTTTCTGCGCAACCGCCGTGCACAGCACCGTTGTTTCGCCGTAAGTCACCATCACGGCGCCATCGGCCTGGCGGGCAATGTGCCCGGTTTCCATAGTGAGCGTCTTTCCGGCCCATTCGATTTCTTGCTTGTGTACCGTAAACATAGTTTCCGTTCCTTCCTTACTTGCGCCCACACCGCACGTGCGAGAGCATTCCTATTGATTGTCGCCCTTCAGGCGGCCAATCGCGTCGGTCAACGGCTTATCCGCCGAACCGACTGACACGGACGCGGCCTATCCGCCCCGCAATCGGGATCATCCCTGGCAATGAGTTCATGCCACGACGCTTGCGCCACGGCATGAAACCAGCCACGCCTATCGGCGCAGCCCGAGCTTGCCGATGAGATCCTGGTAACGCGTTTGATTTTTACGCTTGAGGTAGTCGAGCAGTCGGCGTCTTTGGCCAACCATCATCAACAATCCACGACGCGAGTGAAAATCTTTCTTATGTTCCTTGAGGTGTTCGGTGAGATTGAGAATGCGTTCCGTAAGGACCGCCACCTGCACCTCGGGGGACCCCGTGTCGCCCGTCCCCGTTTCATATTCCTTGATTAGCTCTGTCTTACGTTCGGCTGTAATCGACATCGTGTACTCCATGTTAAAGGTTCAACACGCGGACCGGCTGGATTTCGTCGCCACATAGACGCACGAGCGCCACAGGCTTTCCGTCCAGCATCGCACAAGCCGTGGTTCCGTCATCGAGATCTTCCATCTCGACAAATTGGAGCCCGCCTGCGCCGCGGACCCTGACCGAGCGTCCATGTTTGAGATGATCGGCCTGGGTGGTGGTCATGGCCAACGCCGGGATGTCGTCCAGCGCGGTCTCGACCGGAAGCAAATAGTCTTGCTGCGGCGCAATATGCCTGAGTGACTCAAGTTTATCTAGCGAAATCGCGTCGGATTCCACAAATGGGCCGCTGGAAAGCCTCCGAATGGCTTGAATATGCCCCAACCGTGCCCAGCCTGACAGCCATATCCCGCGCCAGGCTCCTCACATAGGTGCCTTTTCCGCAATGCACCTCAAAAACAGCGTGGTCCGGATCCGGCATCTCTATCAATTCGAGACTGCCTATGGTGACATTCCTGGTCTTCATCTCGACCGCCTCATCAGATCTGGCGAGGTCATAAGCTCTGCGTCCAT
>CALGIA010000062.1 GCA_937916005.1 uncultured Rhodospirillaceae bacterium | reverse complement strand
CCAGGCCGAGCTGCGGGCGGCCGGGCATGAGGACGATGACCTGCTGACCCGGCTCGGTTCAGCCGGTTACGCCGCCCGCGCGGGCATTGCCGAAACCCCGGGCGCGGCCTGGGCTGTCGCGCGCCACAGCACGCGCGGAACAGAATCGCGCCACGGCGTCCCCCGAAAAGAGAACGATCTGACCATCATCGCCCCGGGCGAAACACGCGCCGCGCTGGAACAGCTTCCCGTCGCCGCCCTGCGGCTGACCCCCAAGACAATCGCGGCGTTGCGGACATTGGGTCTGCATCATGTGGACGATCTTCTGAAACTGCCGCGCGCGGCGCTGGCCGCCCGTTTCGGGCGCGAACTCGCCGTGCGTCTCGACGCGGCGCTCGGCGACCGGCCCGAGCCCCTGTCTCCCCTGCCCCCGCCGGTGATCCATTTTACCCGCATGGCCTTTCCCGAACCGGTTGGGCTGACCGATGGCATTGCACAGGCCATCCGCCGGCTGCTGGATGAGCTGTGCGCCGGGCTTGAACTGGCCGGAGACGGCGCGCGCGGGCTCGTGCTGGCCCTGTTCGAGCCCGACGGCAAATATCGCCGTATTGAGGTCCGCGCCAGCCGGTCAAGCCGCGACGCCGCCCATCTCGCGTGCCTGTTCGAGACCCATCTTGACTCTATCGACGCGCCATTCGGCATCGAGGCGATCACCCTCGCCGCCCCCGGCGCCGAAAAGATGAACAGGATTCAGGCCGGGCTGATCACGGACGAGGACCGAACCAGGAGCGAAGACGAAACCAACCAGTTGATCGACCGGCTGGCCAACCGGCTGGGGGCCGCCCATGTGGTGCGCTTCGCCGCCCATGAAAGCCACATCCCCGAGCGCGCCCAGCGCATCATTCCGGCGCTGGACGGGCCGCGAAAACCGGACCATGCAGGCTGGCCCGTGGAGGCCCGCCCAATACGCCTGCTATCCCGGCCCGAGTCGGTGGAGGTCATGGCGCCGGTGCCCGACGATCCGCCGGTCATGTTCCGCTGGCGTCACGTGCTGCACCGGGTCGCGCGCGCCGACGGGCCGGAACGCATCACCCCGGAATGGTGGCTCGCCGGCAATGACAGTAGCGGCGGCGGCGCCAGCGACGGGGCGCGGCTGCGCGATTACTACCGGGTGGAAGACAATAAAGGCCGCCGCTTCTGGCTGTATCGCGAAGGCCTCTACCGCCCCGACGCGCCGCCGGCCTGGTTCCTGCACGGAATTTTCGAATGAGAAGTCGCAAAAGGAATATTGACAGTTTGCTAGCAAATTGCATGCATTATATGCTAGCATAATGCTGTCAAACAGGAGGATACCATGGCAACTGTGACGATACGCAATCTCGACGACGCGGCCGTCGACCGGCTCAAGGCCAGGGCCAGGGAGCACGAACGTTCGCTGGAAGCTGAAATTCGCGCCCTTCTGATGGAAGCCGCCGCCCGCCCCTCGCGCAAGGCCTTTCTCGAACTGACCGATCGCATCAAAGCCATGACACCGAAGGACGTGGCGCAGACGGACAGCGCCGAACTCATTCGGGAGGACCGTGACCGATGAGGTTTGTCGTCGATGCCAGCGTGGTGGTGAAATGGTTTGTGGCAGAGGATCTGCATGAACAGGCCAGGGATCTTTTACGCTCCGACGATACGCTATTGGCGCCCGACCTCATCATTCTGGAAATCACCAACACGATCTGGAAGAAGACCATGCGCGGCGAAATCGACCGCCCACAGGCCGCCATAATCGCGGCGGCGATACTGCAGGGCGAGCCCCAGCTATATCCGTCCACGGAATTTAGTGAACGCGCGCTGGAAATGGCGCTGTCACTGAATCACCCGATATATGATTGCGTTTACCTGGCCTGCGCGGAGCATTTTGACGCTCCGCTGATTACCGCCGACCAGCGCCTCTGCAAAGCGGCCGCGAACACGGAATTTGAAGGTTTGGTGCGTCATTTGCGCGACGGGCGGGACGCCTGACGATTATGACAACGCCGCCCCAATATGCCGAGCTTCAGGTCACGACCAATTTCTCGTTTCTGCGCGGCGCGTCCCATCCGGAGGAAATGGCCGCCGAGGCCGCGGCCCTGGGGCTTGCCGCAATCGCCATCACCGACCGCAACAGCTTGGCCGGCGTGGTGCGCGCCCATGGGGAGGCCAGGGCGGCGGGCCTCCAGCTGATTGTCGGCGCGCGGCTTGATTTCACCGACGCCCCGTCGGTGCTGTGCCTGCCGACCGACCGGGCCGCCTATGGCAGGCTGTCGCGCCTGCTGACCCTGGGAAAACGCCGCGCCCCCAAGGGCGACTGCCACATCGCGCTGGGTGATCTGCTGGACCATGGCGACGGCCAGATCATCATCGCCCTGCCCCCCGAAGACAAAGAGCAGGATTCCAACGAAACCGTCTTCGCCGACCATCTGGCGCAGCTTCAAACGCATTTTGCGGGACGGATTTATCTCGCCGCCCAGCATCTTTATCGCGGCAATGATCTGAAACGCATCGCCCGGCTGGCGCGTCTCGCCGACGACCGGAACATCCCCCTGGTCGCGACCAATGATGTCCACGCCCATGCCCCGGACCGCCGCCGCCTGATGGATGTGATCGCCTGCATCCGCGACCACTGCACCATCGACCGGGCGGGGTACCGGCTTGCCGCCAATGCGGAACGCCATCTGAAACCGGCCGCCGAAATGGCCCGGCTGTTCCGCGATTACCCGCAAGCGGTGGCGCGCACGATCGAGATCGCCAGGGCCTGCAATTTCAGCCTGGACGAGCTGGCGTACGAATATCCCGACGACGAGGCCCCCGCCGGAACCACGCCCCAGGACGAGCTGGAGCGGCTGACCCGAAACGGCGCGGCATGGCGCTATCCGGATGGCGTGAGCGATGCGGTGCGGGCCCAGCTGGCCCATGAGCTGGAGCTGATCGGGGAACTCGGCTATGCGCCCTATTTCCTGACCGTGCACGACATCGTCCGCTTCGCGCGCGGGCGCGGCATTCTGTGCCAGGGGCGCGGGTCGGCGGCCAATTCGGCGGTGTGCTACTGCCTGGGCATCACCGCCGTCGATCCGAGCTGCATGGATCTGCTGTTTGAACGCTTTATCTCCGCCGAGCGCGACGAACCGCCCGATATCGACGTGGATTTCGAGCATGAGCGCCGCGAGGAAGTGATCCAGTATATCTATGACAAGTATGGCCGCGACCGCGCCGCCCTGACCGCCACGGTGATCCATTACCGGTCGCGCATGGCGATCCGCGAGGTCGGCAAGGCGCTGGGGCTGTCGGCGGATGCGATCTCGGCCCTGGCCGGCACGGTGTGGGGCTGGCGGTCCGACGGCATCAACGAAGACCATATCCGCGAAATCGGGCTCGACCCGTCCGATGTACGGCTTGGCATGGCGATCGAGCTGGCCCGCGAACTGACCGGGTTTCCGCGCCATCTGTCCCAGCATGTGGGCGGCTTCGTGATCACCAACGGCCCGTTGAGCGAGGTGGTCCCGGTGGCCAATGCGGCCATGGACGGTCGCACGGTGATCGAATGGGACAAGAACGATCTGGACGCGCTGGGCATCCTGAAGATCGACGTGCTGGCCCTCGGCATGCTGAGCTGTATCCGCAAGGCGTTCACCCTGCTGGAGGATCACTACGGCCTGAAGCTGGATCTGGCGACCGTGCCGGCCGAGGACCCGGCGGTCTACGACATGCTGTGCGAGGCGGATTCGGTCGGGGTGTTCCAGGTCGAAAGCCGCGCCCAGATGACCATGCTGCCCCGCCTGCGCCCGCGCAATTTCTATGATCTGGTGATCGAGGTCGCCATTGTCCGGCCGGGGCCGATCCAGGGCGACATGGTGCATCCCTATCTGCGCCGGCGGCGCGGCGACGAAAAAGTCGATTACCCGTCCGACGCGCTGCGCCAGGTGCTGGCCAAGACCCTCGGCATTCCGCTGTTCCAGGAACAGGCCATGAAGATCGCCATCGTGGCCGCCGGGTTCACCCCGTCGGAAGCCGACAATCTGCGCCGCGCCATGGCCACGTTCCGCCGCGCCGGCACCATCCATTCATTCCGCGACAAGCTGGTCCGGGGCATGGTCGCCAACGGCTACGAAGCGGAATTCGCCGAACGCTGCTTTGCCCAGATCGAGGGCTTCGGCGAATACGGGTTCCCCGAATCCCACGCCGCCAGCTTCGCCCTGCTGGTCTATGTCTCGGCCTGGCTGAAATGCCATTACCCGGACGTGTTCGCCGCCGCCATCCTGAACAGCCAGCCCATGGGGTTTTACGCCCCGGCCCAGCTGGTGCGCGACGCAAAAGAACATGGCGTCGAGGTCCGCCCGGTCGACATCAACCACAGCGACCGGGACTGCACGCTTGAACCAGGAGACGGCCCGAACCGCTACGCGTTACGGCTCGGGCTGCGCCAGATCAACGGATTCCCACGGCGTCATGGGGATGACCTGGTCGCGGCCCGCGCGGAAACCGGCCGGCCATTCACGGACCCGGCCGATCTGTGGCGCCGGGCGCGGCTGCCGGTCAGCGCGCTGGAAACCCTGTCGCGGGCCGATGCCTATGGCTCGACCGGACGCACGCGGCGGCAGGCCCTGTGGGCGGTGCGCGCGCTGGGGGCCGACGAGCTGCCCCTGTTCGCCGGCATGGACGAACGGTTGGATGAACCGAAAACATGCCTGCCGGTCATGGGGCTGGGCGAGGAGGTCAGCCATGATTATTCCGCCCTGCGACTGTCGCTGAAGAAACATCCCCTGGCGCTGATGCGCGACCGGCTGACGCTGGAGCGCGTCACAACCGCCGACCGGCTGGCCCACACCAGGGACGGCGCGCGGGTCTCGGTCGCCGGGCTGGCCCTGGTGCGCCAGCGCCCGGGCACCGCGTCGGGCGTGATCTTCATCACCCTGGAAGATGAAACCGGAATCGCCAATCTGGTGGTCTGGCCCCAGGTTTTCGAACGCTACCGCCGCGAGGTCATGGGCGGACGCCTGATCCGCGTCACCGGCCAGCTCCAGCGCGAGGGCATCGTGATCCACGTCATCGCCCGACGCATCGAAGACCTCACCGGCCGCCTGCGCGAACTGGCCACGCCCCACGAGGCTGAGCCGGCAGCGCAACGAGCCGGCCCGGAAGAGCGGCGGAATTATCCATCGAGGGATTTTCATTAGGTTTGCGGGGATGACGGCGGCGCTGATTTCGACGAGAATAGCTAAAATCCACACCATTTGAAAACACGGGACAACCGCCATGGCCGAGCTCTATGAACTGACCGCGACGGAGGCTGCCGCCTTGATGGATGCGGGGGAGATCACGTCCGAGGAGTTGGTGGTATCATGCCTGGGGCGGATCGCCGCGCGGGAGGACACGGTGCGCGCCTGGGAATATATCAACCCGGATCACGCCATCGCCCAGGCCAAACGAGCCGACAATCTGCCGCGCCGCAGCCCGCTGCACGGCATCCCCTTCGCCGCGAAAGACATCATCGACACCACCGACATGCCGACCGCCTATGGCTCGCCCATATATGCGGGCAACCGGCCCGGCAAGGATGCGGCCTGCGTGACCGCCATGCGGGATGCGGGGGCCGTGCTGCTGGGCAAGACCGTGACCACGGAATTCGCCACGTTCTTTCCCGGCAAGACCCGCAACCCCCATAACCCGGACCACACGCCGGGCGGCTCGTCGTCCGGGTCGGGCGCGGCGGTGGGCGATTGCATGGTGCCGCTGGCCTTCGGCACCCAGACGGTGGGGTCGCTGATCCGGCCGGCCGCCTTTAACGGGGTCTGCGGGCTCAAGCCGAGCTTCGGCACGGTCGATATGGGCGGCGTCAAGATGCTGGATCCGGGGCTCGACCATCTCGGCTATATGGCGCGCGGCATTGATGATCTTGCGATCTATTACGACATCGTGCGCGGCGCGATCCCATCGGTTCTGGCCGACGGCATCGGACGCGCGCCCAAGGTGGGGCTGTGCCGCACGTTCAAGTGGGACCAGGCCGAGCCGGAAACCGTCAAGGCGATCGAGGACGCCGCCGGCGCCTTGCGCGATCTGGGGGCCGAAATCTCCGAACAGAACCTGCCCGGCGACATGGGTGACATCGCGGACACCCACATGACCATTCTCCATGTGGGGCTGTCGAAACATCTGGCGAGCGAATGGAACGAACACCGGGACCAGCTCAGCGAGCGGCTCCAGGGGATGATCCAGACCGGGTTCGATACGCCGGAGACGGATTACGACGCCGCCATGGCGCGGGCCGATGGCTATCGCGCGCGGGCGAATGATGTGTTCGGAGATTGCGATATCTTACTGACGCCGAGCGCGCCCGGAATCGCACCCAGGGGGTTGGACGCCACCGGCGACCCCATGTTCCAGATTCCGTGGACCCTGCTGCGCACACCCTGCGTGACAATCCCGTTCGCCACCGGACCGGAAGGATTACCGGTCGGCGTTCAACTCGTCGCGCGGCCCGGCGACGACGAGAAGCTGCTCGCCATCGCCAAGTGGTTTCACGGGCGCCTTTGAAGAGAAACTAGGCCGGAACCGACTCGTAGTTTTCCTTGTTCACGCCTTCCTTGACCGCGTCGTAGCCGAGTTCGATGATCACCCCGTTCGGGTCCTTGAAAAAGACCTGAACCATGGTGTCGTTCCAGGCGAGCCGCTTGTCATATTTAATTCCAAGCTTGTCGAGCATGGCAAGCTGATCCTTGAGACCGGCGGCCCAGAGCGCGAAGTGATCCAGCCCATGGCCCATGGCGTCCGGATTGGTGCGCTTGTCGCTGTCCGGGTCGCAGTGGGAGATATGGACCACAGCCGTTTCGTCGCCGGCATACATCCAGTACCCGAAATCGTTGAAATCCGGACGGAAGCCTTCCGTCAGGCCGAGGACGTCGCGGTAGAAATCCCGTGTTTCATGGATATCTTTCGCACGGAGATTAATGTGATTCAGATGATCGATCGTCATGGCGGTTCCCTTGCATTTGCTGTGCCGCTTGCGCCGTTATCCGTCTCGTCATAGGCTTTCGGCAACCGGGCCTATCATGACCCATTCGCATCAATGGAGGCAAGCAGATGACGGAACCCGTCTGGAACAAATTTTTGACCGAGCGCGACAAGCAGGTGTTCGGCGATGCGGGCTATGGCCAGCGCGCCGGGTTCGGGGAACGCCCGGTAATCCTGGTGATTGACGTCAATTACAACTTCACCGGCGACAAGCCCGAACCGATCCTGGACTCCATCAAGCGCTGGCCCAATTCCTGCGGCGAGGACGCCTGGGAATCCATGCGCCACATCAAACGGCTGCTCGACACGGGCCGCGCCAAGGGTATCCCGGTCATCTATACCACCGGCACCAAGCGCGCGGACGGGTGGGACCGGGCGGCCTGGACGTGGAAGAACAATCGCACCGCGGAAATGAATTCCAATACCCATCGCACCAATCTGAACGGCAACGACATCAATCCGGAAGTCGCCCCCGGACCCAGGGATATCCTGATTGAAAAGCTCAAACCGTCGGGGTTCCACGGCACGCCGCTGACCTCGTTCCTGACCAACTACAAGGCGGATTCGATCCTGATGGTCGGCACCACCACGTCCGGCTGCGTGCGCGCGTCGGTGCTGGATGCGTTCAGCGAGAATTACCGGGTAACCCTGGTCGAGGAAGGCTGTTTCGACCGGTCCGAGGCGTCCCACGCCATCAATCTGTGCGACATGAACGCCAAATATGCCGATGTGGTCGGAATGGATGAGGTGGTCGACTATATCAACGGGCTCGAAGACGATTTGTTCGATCTGCCGACTGGAATTCCGTCTTAGATTCAGTTGCGGCGCCGGCCCGCTCCCCCACCCGGCCACCCACAGCGTACAATCGAGATGGGTGGCCGGGTGGGGGAGAGGGCCGGCACCGGTTCAAATCAGAGATCGGTGTATTTTCTGGAATTGCCACGGGATTTTTCGACGGGGTATTTTTCGCCGTTGCGGGTGATCTTGGCGTCGGCTTCCCGGGCGAGGTCGATGCCGGCCCGCTCGCTGATCAACAGCAAATAGAGCAGCACATCGGCGCATTCCTCGCCCAACCGGGCCTTGAAGGCAGTATCTTCGATGGCGGCGTCGGTCTGGGCATCGTCGCGCCACTGGGCCAGTTCAAGCAGTTCCGCGGCTTCCAGGTTAAGGGACAGCATCAAATTTTTCAGGCTGTGGAACTGACGCCAGTCACGGGCATCGCGAAATTCCAGGAGCCGATCGGTCAATTTTTTAAAAACGGGGTCCGTGGTCATGATTTTATGGTTCCACAAGGGTACGGCATGCTGGCATAGGAACACGTGTGAGAACCCTATTACCCAGAAGCAAGAGAATCGGCAAATACCGAGCGGCCGTTTCCCCTTTTACCGACCGACGCAGGAGTTTTTGAATGCCGACATTTGTACATACCGATAAATGCGATGGCTGCAAGGGGGGCGAGGTCAGCGCGTGCATGTATATCTGCCCGCACGATCTGATGCTGCTTGATACGGACAAGATGAAGGCGCTCAACCAGGAACCGGATCAGTGCTGGGAATGCATGTGCTGCGTCAAGGCGTGCCCGCGGAACGCCATCGAGGTTCGGCCTTATGCGGATTTCGTGCCCATGGGGGGCGTCGCGATCCCGCTGCGCACGGATTCGGCGATCATGTGGACCATCAAGTTCCGCGACGGTGAGGTCAAGCGGTTCAAATTTCCGGTCCGCACCACCCCGGTGGGTTCCATCGATCCCTACGGCAACAAGCCCGCCCCCGGCGACATCAACAGCCAGAAGCTGTTCACGGAAGCGGAAAAGACCCTGCCCAGTATCTGAGTCTCTATTTCCGGGAAAATCATAGAACATGCCGGGCGGCAATCGCCTGGCCAAAAAGGATGAGATTGAAAAATGAGCGAAGGCACATTCGATAATCCTGAAGTGGTCGAGATCGAGACCGATCTTTTGATCATCGGCGGCGGCATGGCCGCCTGCGGCACGGCGTTCGAAGCCAAGCGCTGGGCGCCCGAGGGCGCCAGGATCATCATGGTCGACAAGGCGGCGGTCGACCGGTCCGGCGCGGTGGCGCAAGGGTTGTCGGCGATCAACACCTATATCGGTGAGAACACGCCGGAAGATTACGTGCGCATGGTGCATGCCGATCTGATGGGCATCACCCGCGACGATCTGGTGTATGACGTGGGCCGCCATGTGGACGACACGGTGCATCTGTTCGAGGAATGGGGCCTGCCGATCTGGAAGTCGAAGGAGACCGAGGGCATACCGCTCAAGGACGGCGGCAAGCCGGTGCGCTCCGGCCGCTGGCAGATCATGATCAACGGCGAGAGCTACAAGCCCATCGTGGCCGAAGCGGCGAAGAAGGCCATCGGCATCGAGAACATCTATGAGCGCGTGTTCATCGTGAAGCTGCTGCTCGACGCCAATGAGGACAACCGGATCGCCGGGGCGATCGGGTTCTCGGTGCGCGAGAACAAGATCTACGTGTTCAAATGCAACTCGTGCCTGCTGGCTGGCGGCGGGGCCGTCAATATTTTCCGGCCGCGCTCGACCGGCGAGGGCCAGGGCCGCACCTGGTATCCGGTGTGGAACGCGGGCTCGACCTACGCCATGGCGGTCGAGGCCGGGGCCGAGATGACCATGATGGAAAACCGCTTCGTGCCGACCCGGTTCAAGGATGGGTATGGCCCGGTGGGCGCCTGGTTCCTGCTGTTCAAATCCAAGGCGACCAACGCCTATGGCGAGGACTACACGGTCAAGAACGCCGACATGCTGAAGGACTTCGCGCCTTATGATACGGCGGCGGTGGTGCCGACCTGTCTGCGCAACCACGTCATGATCAAGGAAATGAAGGAAGGCCGGGGTCCCATATTCATGGACACGCCGACGGCCATGAAATCATTGGCGGAAACCATGACGCCGCAGGAGACCAAGCATCTGGAAGCGGAAGCCTGGGAGGATTTCCTCGATATGTGCATTGGTCAGGCCAGTGTCTGGGCCGGCATGAACATCCGGCCCGAGGAGACCGCATCCGAGCTGATGCCGACGGAGCCTTATCTGCTGGGCAGCCATTCGGGCTGTTGCGGGATATGGGTGTCGGGACCGGAAGATCTGTCGTCTCCCGCCGAGTGGAAATGGGGCTATAACCGGATGACCACGGTCAAGGGCCTGTTCACGGCCGGCGACGGGGTCGGCGCGTCGGGCCACAAATTCTCCTCCGGGTCCTTTACCGAAGGGCGTATTGCCGGCAAGAACATGGTCCGGTTCGCCCAGGACCACGCCGGCTTCAAAAGCGAATTCAAGGCCGATATCGGCGAACTCAAGGAAGAGATCTGGCGTCCGGTGGGCAACTATCTTGAGCACAAGGACAAGACCACGGCGGAAGACATCAACCCCAACTATATCCTGCCCCGCATGTTCCAGATGCGGCTGCAGAAGGCGATGGATGAATATGTCGCCGGCACCTCGACCTACTACACCACCAACGAGACGATGCTGAAAATCGGGCTGCATCTGCTGGACATGCTCAAGGAAGACGCCGAGCACATGCGGGCCAAGGATCTGCATGAATTGCTGCGGGCCTGGGAAAACTATCACCGGTTGCGCACGGCGGAAGTCCATCTGCGCCATATCCTGTTCCGTGAAGAAACCCGCTATCCGGGCTTCTTCTATCGGGCCGATTTCCCGGATCTG
>CALGIA010000061.1 GCA_937916005.1 uncultured Rhodospirillaceae bacterium | reverse complement strand
CCCGGCCCCGACCACCGAGACGTCACGCCCCACGCCGTCCACGTTTTCATAGGTCCGCACCAGTCCCCTTGCCTTGATCTGCGGCTGCTCGAAAGCTTCGGGCAGCGGCAGGACGCGGCCCGCCGGCACCCCCGCCTGATTCAGCGCCTGTTCCCAATCCGCCGCGGAACGCGACGCCAGCGCGGCTTCCAACTCGGCCCGCAGCGCTTCGCGATTGGCCAGTCGTTTGGAGCGGTCATCGAACCGCTGATCCATGATCAGATCCGGGCGGTCGAGCGTGCAACACAGCGCATCGAACTGGCCCTGCTGATTGGCGGCAATATTTAAAAGGCCCTTTGCGGTGGCGAACGCGCCGGATGGGCTGGCGGTGAAATTGTCGTTGCCGATCCGGCCCGGCGGCTTGCCCGCGATCAGATGGTTCGAGACCACCCAACCCATAGCCGCCATCATGGATTCCAACATGGAAACGTCGATGAACTCGCCGGTTCCGGGTTCGGCGCCCGCCCGGCGCAGCAGGGCGGCGGTAATTGCGAAAGCGGCCGTCAACCCGCCGATGGTATCGGCCACCGGGAACCCGCTTCGTAGCGGGCCGGAGTTTTCGTCGCCGGTGACATCCATCGCGCCGGACAGGCCCTGCACAATCTGGTCATAGGCCGGGTTGCCGCTGGCCGGGCCATTCTGTCCAAACCCGGAAATCGCACAATAGATCAACTCGGGGCGAATTTCTTTCAGGGCTTCGTATCCAAGTCCGAGACGGTCCATGACGCCGGGCCGGAAATTTTCCACCACTACATCGGCAGTCGCGACAAGATTGCAGAAAACTTTTTTTCCCAAATCCGACTTGAAATCCAGCGTGACTGACTTCTTGCCCGCGTTCTGGGCCAGGAAGGATGACCCCATCCGCCTGTCGCTGAGTTCCGGATCCGCACCCAGCCGACGCGCCAGATCGCCCTCGCCGGGACGTTCGACCTTGATGACCTCGGCGCCCGCCAGCGCCAGTTGATAGGCGCAGAAAGGCCCCGCCAGCACGTTGGTCAAATCAAGCACGCGTATGTTGTTCAAATGGGGCGCCATCGCAATTTGCCGATATTCCCTATAGATTGTTCCGACGATTGTTGACCTTGGCAACGAAATATGGACGGATCGGGATAATACCTATACTGGTTTGCCATGAACGATGAAGCCCTTTCCGTCGAAACCGGGCCCGCAGTCTCGATCAAGCGAGATATTCTGCCGGAACTGCTGGGTTACCAGCTCCGCCGCGCCGCGACGCGGGTCTATGGCTCTTTCGGCGAGCATCTGCGCGGACTCGGCCTGACCCAGGGTCAGTTTGGCGTTCTGGTACTGATCGGCGCCAACCCGGGATTACCCCAGACCGCGCTGGCCCAAGCCATCGGCAGCAACCGCTCGCTGATGGTGCGCACCATCGACCGGCTGGAAGCCGCCGATCTGGTTCGGCGCGAGGCGTCACCCACGGACCGGCGGTCGCATGCCATCATGGTCACCGATGCGGGGCGGGCAATGATCGATCGCCTGAAGACCGACGTGCGCCAACATGAAGACCGTGTCGCAAGGGCGCTTGATGCGGAAGAATTCGATACTCTGTTGACTCTGCTTGCCAAGCTGAATGACTCGTAGCCGGACGCACTTAATGAAATCCCTGGCATGAAAACCCTCGAACAGCGCTTCGCCATTGAATGGGCCCATTGCGACGCGGCGGGTATCGTCTTTTACCCCTATTTTTACACTTGGTTCGATCAGGCCACGGAACGGCTGTTCAAGGCCAACGGCCTCGGCTATCCGGGCCTCGCGCGGGAATTCGCGGTGTCCGGCATGCCGCTGGTGGAAACCGGCGCAACCTACCGCAATCCTTGCAAGCTGGGCGATGGGGTTGTGATGCAAAGCTGGGTCGATGAATGGAAGGGCCGGACTTTTCTGGTCAAGCACGTCGTCAGCCATGAAAACGGCGATTTCGGGCTTGAAGGTTTCGAACGGCGCGTGATGATCACGCCCGACCCGGACGCACCCAAGGGCATCAAGGCGGTGCAAATTCCGGACGCGATCATCGAAAGATTTGTCGATTGATCGCGCGGCTCAGCGAGACATTCACCACCTGGCTTGATCATTTCGGCAAACATTTCCCCACGGCGACCGGGATTATGCTGGTGGTCGTCGCCAGCGCCTTTTTCGCCTGCATGCATGCGAGCGTCCGATATGTCTCGTCCGACATGCACCCTTGGGAAATCGGGTTTTTCCGCAATCTATTCGGGTTTCTGGTGTTTGCGCCGGTCATGCTGCGCAGCGGAATCACGTTGCTGCGGACACGGCGCCTGGCGTTGCATGTTGCGCGGGGTTCACTCAATGGCGTGTCCATGCTGTGCTGGTTCACGGCGCTGGCCCTCATGCCATTGGCCGATGCAACATCGGTTTCGTTGACGGGGCCGCTTTTCGTGACACTTGGTGCGATTTTCTTCCTGGGCGAAAAAGTGCGCGTTCGGCGCTGGATCGCGCTTGGCGCGGGCGTGATCGGCACGCTGATCATCATCCGGCCGGGATACGCCGAAATCAGCCCGGGCGCCATTCTCGTGCTTATCTCGGCCGTGATGGTCGCGGGCTCAAAGCTCATGGCCAAGTCATTGGCACGCACGGAAGGCACCATGACCATCGTGGCCTATCTCTCACTGGTGATGACCTTCGTGACCTTCATCCCGGCGATGTTTGTCTGGCGTACGCCGACATTGATCGAAATCGGGTGGCTGGTCCTGATCGGTGCGCTGGGCAGTACGGGTCATCTGCTGGTGGTGCGCGCCTATAAATATGCCGATGTATCGGCTGTTGAACCGGTCTCATTTTCGCGGCTGGTCTTCGCCGCCCTGGCGGGATACCTGGTTTTTGGGGAAATTCCGGATATCTGGGTCTGGGTTGGCGGCGGCGTGATCGTGGCGGCGACGAGCTATATCGCCCACCGCGAAACGGTCGCCGAAAGCGCCCGGAAGAAATTGGGCGGCATCCCCACCTGACCGGTCGCGCCAGGGCTTGCGGCACATGCGGACAGGGGATAGAGTTTCGCCAATAAAACGAACCACAAGAGTTCATTCATATGGAGGTTACAATGAAGCTGGCTATTAGGACCATTGCGCTTGGCGGTATCGCCGCGATTGCGTTGTCTGCCATAAGCACGGGCGCCGATGCCAAAGTCTGGAAACTTACCGCTGCATCGAGCCATCCGCCCATCGTTCCGTGGGTGGAGGTGATCACGAAGTTCGTTGTGCCCCAATCCAATATCAGGCTGAAGGAAATCGGCAGCCCCCATTCCATCAAATGGACCGAGGCCTATGCCGGCGCGCTGTATAACTTCAAGAATACCCTGGAAGGCGTTCAGGACGGGCTGACGGATATCGGATGGGTCGGCACCCTGTGGGAGCCGGTCAAAATGCCGCTCCATAATGTGCAGTTCTATGCGCCTTTCGCGTCGGGCAATGTCCATCATCTGAACAGCCTTCAGGAAGAAATGGAAACCACCATTCCCGCCATGAAAGCGGAATGGGACAAGCACAACCAGGTTTATCTGGGTGCGCAGGTCGCCGACACCTATCACATCGTTTCCACCTACCCGATCAACAGCCTGGCTGATCTCAAGGGCAAGAAATTCATGACCCCGGGCGCGATCGCCAACTGGCTCAAGGGCACGGGAGCGATCGGCATCAATGGCGGTCTTCCGGTGTATTACAACAATATGAAGACCGGCGTAGCCGACGGCGCGATCATCATCACGACCGGAATGTTGCCGTTCAAGCTGCATGAAGCAGCGCCGTATATCACGAAGGTGGATCTCGGCGGCCCCATGTCGGGCGCGCTGACCATGAACAAGGACACCTGGAACAAACTTCCGACCCACATGAAGCTTCTGTTCCGGGATCTGGGACGCGACTATGCGCGCATCCAGACCGATATCATCGCGGGCAAGGTGACGTTGTTCGAAAAAATCATGGCCAAGCAGGGCGCGAAAATCACGACGCTTCCGGCATCCGAACGTCAGAAATGGGTGGATTCCATGCCCGACCTCGCCGGTGAGTGGGCCAAGGCCAATGGTGCGGCCGGTAAGCAGGTGCTGTCAGCATTCATGGACGGCATTCGCAAGCGCGGCGGCAAACCGGCCCGCGACTGGGACAAATAATCCGTACGGAACAGTTTAAGTCATGAGCGCTCCAAAGGCGCTTAATTCCGATCAAAACGGGGCGTCGTGGTTGCGGCGTCCCGTCGAGATTTTCCATCTGATTACGTCTGGTATGAACAGCCTGGGCACGTTCTGGGTATTCTGCCTGATGTTCCTGATCTGCACGGAAATCACCGGGCGTTTCTTCTTCAACTACCCGATCCGCGGCGTGTCCGAGATTATCGGCTATTCGATCGTGACCGCGGTCTTCCTGCAATTTGCCAGCACCCTGCATGCCGGGCGGTTTACCCGGGCGGAACTGTTGATCGAATGGCTCGAAAAGCGCCGGCCCGTGACCGGGTATTCCTTCATGGCGCTGTTTTACCTGCTGGGCGCGGCGGCGTTTAGTTTCGTGACCTACGGCACCTATCCGAAATTCATTGATGCATGGCTGGAAAATGAAATCACCGGAGTTCCGGGTGATTTCACATTCATTATCTGGCCGTTTCTCGGAATCATTGTGCTCGGCGCCGGGGCGACCGCGCTCGAATTCATCATCCAGTTTTTTGGCGCTGGGCGCATTGTCGTCAATGCCCTGAAAAACCGAGAACCGTCGGACCGCATCGGCTGGCCGGCAATGGTTGGATTCGTGGTCTTTGTCGCCGTCGCGGGCTGGGTCGGAGCCGGCGATCTGTCCAACGTTCAGATTGGCTTGCTGTCGATCGTCTGCATGCTGGTATTTATTTATTGCGGCATGCATATCGGGGTCGCGCTGATGACGCTTGGCTTTATCGGGATCTGGCTGATCCGGGGCGACCCGAGTCTCAGCATCCGGGTACTGTCGCGGGCATCGACCGAATATCTCAACAGTTATTTCTTCGGCGTGGTGCCGCTGTTCGTCCTGATGGGGCTGCTGGTCGCGGTTTCGGACGTGGGCAAGGAAACCTTCGAGGTCGCACGTTGGGTGCTGCGAGGCGTCAAGGGCGGGCTCGGCGTCGCCACCGTGGTCGCCAATGCGATCTTCGCCTCGATTACCGGGTCATCCATCGCGTCGGCCGCCGTGTTCACGAAAATCGCCACGCCGGAAATGCTGCGTCACGGCTATACACCGCGCTTTGCGGTCGGGGTTGTCGCCGGGTCATCGGTGCTGGGTATGCTGATTCCGCCCAGCCTGCTCCTGATCATCTATGGGTTTCTGGCCGAAGAATCCGTCGGTCGATTGTTCCTTGCCGCCGTCATCCCCGGGATCATTCTTGCGGCGGCCATGTCGCTCGGCATCGTGCTGATGGCGATCTACATGCCGAAATATATCGGCGGCACCGAGATTCACAATGATGATGAAAATTTACGGTCCGCGGCGATGAAGCTGTTTCCCATCCTGATGCTGGTAGTGCTGGTGTTGGGCGGTATCTATGGCGGGGTGTTCACACCGACCGAAGCCGGCGCGGCGGGGGCGCTGGGCGCGCTCGTCATTGCGGCCATACGCCGCAAGCTGACCTGGGCCAATCTCTGGAACACCGTGATTGAAACCGGCCACGTCACGGTTTCAATCCTGTTCCTGATCCTGGCTGCGCGGATATACGGCCAGATGCTGGCCATGTCGAACCTGCCGCAGCAGGTCAGCGGGTTCGCCGCCGAAGCCAATCTCGGTCTGTACGGTTTCATGTTCGTCTATATCGTGCTGCTGATTTTCCTCGGCACGATTCTGGATTCCGTTTCGATCATGGTGATCACCCTGCCGCTGGCGATCCCCGTGGTAGCATCCATGGGTGGCGATCTGATCTGGTTCGGAATCGTGTCCGTGGTGGCCGTGGAAATCGGCCTGTTGACGCCGCCCCTGGGCATTACCGTCTATGTGGTGAAATCGACGCTCAACGATCCACGGGTGTCGCTCAACGACATCTTCGCCGGCGCTTTCCCCTTCGTGATCATCATGATTCTGGTGGTTGCCCTGCTAGTCGCCTTCCCCCAGCTCAGCCTGATTTTGCTTTGATAGTGAAGTCTGCGCCGGTGCTTCCCTCTAAAATAAGAACTTTTAGCCCCAGACCTCTTTCGCGACGTCCATTACCAGCTGCAGCTTGGCGATTTCGTCGTCTACGGTGACATCTTTGCCGTGCACGGTGCTGGAAAATCCGCATTGCGGGCTGATCGCAAGCTGGTCGAGGGGGGCGAACTTGGCCGCCTCCTCGATCCGCCGTTTCAGCGCATCCTTGGTTTCAAGCTCGGGCACCTTGGATGTCACAATTCCCAGGATTACCGTCTTGCCCTTGGGCAGGAAACGCAGCGGCGAGAAATCGCCGGAGCGCGCATCGTCATACTCCATGAAGAAGCCGTCGATATCCATTTCGTTGAACAGAATCTCGGCCACCGGGTCATAGCCCCCCTCGGCGACCCAGGCAGAGCGAAAATTGCCCCGGCACATATGGACGCAGACCGCCATGTCATCGGGCCGCCCCTTGATGGAATCGTTGATCAGGCGGCTATAGGTCCGCGGCAGTTGGTCGAGATCTTCGCCCCGGCCGCTGGTCGCAGTCCGGATTCGTTCGTCGCAGAGATAGGCGAAATTGGTGTCGTCGAGCTGGAGATATTTACAGCCGAGCCCGGCCAATTCCATGATTTCTTCATTATAAACCCCTGCGAGATCGCCATAAAATCCATCCAGGTCCGGATAAGCGTCCAGATCGATGGAATCCCGCCCGCCACGGAAATGCAGCATTGACGGCGAAGGGATACAAACCTTGGGAACCCCACTGGTCACCACCGAAGACAGATATTTGTAATCCTCGACCTGAATAGGATGCGACCGTTTGAGCTTGCCCGCGACCCGCATGGTCTGCGGGGTAAAGCTGACATCGACCCCATCGTCGCGCTGGAAGCTGGCGGCGAATTTGCTCTCGCCGATTTCGACGCCGTCGATCTGTTCGAGAAAATCCTGATGCCAAAAGGTGCGGCGATATTCGCCGTCGGTGATGCCTTGCAGGCCGAGATCCTGCTGCAGCTTGACCGCTTCCAGAATCGCGTCGTCTTCGACGGCGCGCAGCGCGGCGGCGTCAATCTCACCCTTTTGCCGTTGGTCGCGGGCGGTCAGCAGACGTTCCGGACGCAACAGGCTGCCCACATGATCGGCGCGAAAAGGAGGTCTTGAATTGGTCATGCCGTCTTCCTTGTTCTTATTTTCCCATTCGTCGCAAAGTTATACGGTCGGGTGATCGACCTCAACATCCAGCGTGCTCGCCGCGGCATGCCCGATCAGGCCTTTGGCGGCCTTGAGGGTGTTCGCCAGCAGACAGGCAATGGTCATGGGGCCGACGCCGCCCGGGACCGGCGTGATGTGTCCGGCGACCTGTTTCACCGCGTCGAAATCCACGTCTCCGGTGATGCCGATTTTGCCATCGGGCAGATTAATTCGCGTGATGCCCACATCGATTACCACCGCGCCCGGCTTGACCCAGTCGCCCTTGACCAGGTTCGGCTGTCCGGCGGCGGTAATCAGGATATCGGCCGCGCGGCATTCGTCATCCAGATTTTTCGTCTTCACATGGGCGATAGTGACGGTGCAAAATGCGCCCAGCAGAAGCCGCGCCATGGGTTTGCCGACGATGTTGGAATGGCCGATCACCAGAGCCTTGCGTCCGGCCAAATCATCCAGACACGTGCGCAGCAGGATCATGCAGCCCAACGGCGTGCAAGGCGTCATTCCGTCCTGGCCGGTCGCCAGCCTGCCGACATTTTCCACGTGGAAGCCGTCCACGTCCTTTTCCGGATCGATTGCATTTATCACCGCGTTCTTATCGATATGGCCCGGCAAGGGGAGTTGAACCAAGATGCCATGAATTTCCGGATCATTATTGAGCTGGTCGATCAGCCGAAGCAACTCAGCCTCCGAGGTTTCCGCCGGCAGCAGGTGAACCACGGATTTCATCCCCACATCCTTGGCGAATTTCCGCTTGCTGCGAACATAGACATGGCTGGCGGGATCATCCCCCAGCAAAATTACCGCCAACCCCGGCACCACCCCGTCTCTGTTGAACATTTCCGCGACTTCGCGCGCGATATCTTCGCGATTACGCGCAGCGATCGCCTGTCCGTCGATGATTTTTGCAGCGGTCATTTATGGGAACTCATAAATTTTTAACTACAGACATACTACGCATTCGCAGCCCGAAGTTTCAAAATTCCGGACTCTTCCAACGCTGCGGGAATGCCTTCCATATGCAGCGGCGCCATCAAATGTGCGCCGGAAACGCCGGGGATCTCGGAAAGCTGCTGGAGCAGTTCCGCACAGATCCGAATGCCCTCGCGTTTGGCATCGACCGCCTTGTCGAGCCGATCGATAACCGCATCGGGCATCACGACGCCCCACAGATTATCCCGCATCCAGCGCGCTGAACGTCCAGAAGCCAGCGGCCCGATCCCGATCAGAATAAACAGCCGGTCGGTCAGCCCCAAATCCCTGAGCCGCGCGATATAGCGGCGCACGACGTCAATGTCATAGCAAAGCTGGGTCTGGACGAATTGCGCGCCGGCTTTGGCCTTGCCGTCGAGCCCTTCCGGCCACCAGTCTTCCGGCGGATCAATAGGTGTATCAGCGGCACCGACAAAGAATTTGGGGGCCGGGTCAAGCGGGCGGCCCGACGGCATCACGCCGTCATCGCGCATCCGCGACGTGGCGCTGATCAGATCGCGACTTTCCATATCGAAGACTGGCTTGGCGCCCGGCTGGTCGCCAGCCGTCGGATCGTCGCCGCGCAGAATTAGAATATTATGGATATTAAGCGCAGCGGCGCCGAGAAGATCGCTTTGGAGCGCGATCCGGTTACGGTCGCGGCAGGTGAATTGCAGCACCGGTTCGATCCCGTTACGGACCAGCAGCGCCGCCGCCGCCAAGCTCGACATGGCGACCCGGGCGCTGGCGCCATCGGTCACATTCACCGCATCGACCCATCCGCGCAGGGGTTCGGCCTTGTCGAGCAGTTGCATGGCGTCGCAGGACGCGGGCGGCGTGATCTCAGCGGTGACCGCGAAATCTCCGTTCAACAGGGTACGGACCAGACGGCTTTCAACCGGCAAGTTGGGAGAGTTTTTCATGCCCTATGCCCTCTTGCGGGAAATGACAAAGGATTCGTCGTTGAACCACAACCCGCCTCTCTCATTGAGAATCTCGCGGGTGGCGTCGAGATAGGCGCTGTCGGACATCACATTCTCAAGCCTATCGTCCTCGATTTGCGCCACATACGTCGCGGCGTTCCAGGCGGCGAGCAATGTAGACGTGCCGATGCTGCGGCCCATAGCGCCGACCTCAGTCGGCAGGGTGTGCATGTCATAACGGAAAATCGCCCGCTTGTCGGCATAGGAATTGTAGTTGAGGTCGCGATGGGCGCGGCCAAGTTCCTGCTTCAACACTTTCAGCAGATCATGCCGATTGGTCTGGAACGGGTCTTCGCCGGGCCACACCTTGCGGATAATTTCAAGACCCGGATCGCCGCCCGACGAATGAATGCCCAACAGGCGTCCGCCGGGCGCGAGGCTTTTCGCCAGCGGCGCCAGGACATTCCTAGCCTTGAATTCGACCGGGGTGCGCGCCCGATAGGGTTGCGATGCGATCACCAGATCGTAATCGGCGAAGGCCCGGCCCGGCTTCGGGATCACCTGATCGAGCAGGAATTTGTGATCTTCCCGATACAGCACCATGACGGACGGACGGACATAATGTGGATTGCCGGTCTTTTCGCTCGACCGGACCCGCCAGTTTTCCGCCAAGGTCGGCTGCAGGGCTTCGATCTGTTCGTGAAAATCATGGGCCGAGTCCCCGGCCAGCGGCACGTCGATCCAGTTCAACGTCGCGGCCGCCTGCATGGACCGCGGCGTAAGCCAAGGCGCCTCGGTGTAATAGAGGTTGGTGACCACCAGCACGGTCGCCGGATGTTCGTAAAACCGGTCGGACATCTTCTCCAGGCTGAGCCGGACATCCTCGAGACTGATTTCCTTGCCGACAATATAAAACGGCAATGTGCGGAATTTTTGGTGCATTCGCCGCATGACCCCGGTCAGCACCGTGCCGTCGCCCATCCCCGCATCGAATACGCGAAGCGCCGGGGGTTTCGGATGCAGATGGGCCAGTTCCATCCCCGCGCGGTCGGCCACCACCCATTTTTCGCTGCAAGTGTTGACGAACATCAAATATTTCTGCCGATTGTCGTAAAAGCGAAATGCGGCCTTGCCATCATCTCCTGAAACGACGTCTCCCGCACCATCTTCCTTTTTGGCGGCGGGCTGAACAGTTTCGACGTCCGACGCCTGATCGCCATGACCATTCGGACCGTTGGCGTCCGCAGAGGCGGCCCCGCCCCGGCTGACAATATAATTCTGGACCCGGGCCACGGTTGTGGTGGTAACACCCTTGCCGTCACGCAACCGGCCGACGAACTTGCCGTCATTGACCACCTGGCGTCCGAAGGTACTCTCGGCGATTCCCTCCGCGCGGCAGAATGCCTCAATCTGTTCGATCAACCCCTGATGCGGCTCAATTTGAGTTTCCATGTCCGAACCGATATCCGTTGTT
>CALGIA010000060.1 GCA_937916005.1 uncultured Rhodospirillaceae bacterium | reverse complement strand
GACTATCTTGTCATTACCCGCACATGGGTAGGCTGAGTATAATGGTTTGTCGTCGCGAATAATTCGTTAATCTTGCGACCGTGAAGAATGTGAAAAGGACATAAAAACGTGAGCTTAAGGGGGGAAATCGGCGAAATTCTCTGGCATCGCATTATTGAAGCCGAGGGACCGGAATTTGAAATCGGGTTTTTGCTGCCCGATGCGACGCCGGAAGCGATCGAGCCCCACCGTGGCTGGATGGAGCCGAGTTTCCTTGAACCGGGCACGGGCAAGCTGATCATGGCGACCCAATCCTATGTGCTGCGCACCCGCCACCATGTGATTCTGGTCGATAGTTGTGTCGGCAACCATAAGGAGCGCCGCTTCTATCCTCCCTGGTCCGGGTTGAGCGGAACGCGTTATCTGGACAATTTGGCGGCCATTGGCCTGACTCCGGAAGATATCGATTTTGTCATGTGCACCCATCTGCATGCCGATCACGTGGGTTGGAACACGCGGCTGGTCGATGGGCGATGGGTCCCGACCTTTCCCAATGCGCGCTATGTTTTTGGCCGGACCGAGTTCGACCATTGGACCGAACTCAACAAGAAGGGCAAGAAATATTCCGACGGCTGCATCGACGACAGCGTGCTGCCGGTGGTTGAGGCCGGTCGGGCTGAAATTGTAGCCGACGATTACGCCTTCAACGACGAAATCTGGTTCACGGCGACTCCCGGCCACACTCCGGGCCATGTCAGCATCCGTCTGAAATCGTCGGGCCGGAACGCTATTCTGTCCGGTGATGTGGTTCACACCCCGATCCAGTGCCGCGAACCGGGGTGGAGTGCGGTGGGGTGCACCGACCGGGCGCTGTCGGCGGTCACGCGGCATAAATTTCTCGACCAGTATTGCGAAACAGACACCCTTGTCATGACCGGCCATTTTCCGTCACCATCGGTAGGTCATGTGCATCGCCATGGCGATGCATATCAATTTTCGTTTTTGGATACATAACGGCATGTTGCAAAAAACAATCGGACAGATTCTTCCCGAAGCGGCTGAAAAATTCGGCGACAAAACCGCGCTTGTTTTCGGCGGCAGGAGTTTCACCTTCAACGAGCTGGAAACCCTGACCAACCGGCTCGCCAACAGTTTGCGCGCCAGGGGAATCGGACCGGGGGGCCGGGTTACGCTTTATGCCCAGAACAGCTGGGAATGGGTCGTCAGCTACTATGCCACGGCCAAGCTGGGCGCGGTGATCAACCCGATCAACGTCATGTTGACGCCGGAAGAAGTCGGTTTTGTCGTCAAGGATTGCGGCGCGGCGGCATTGTTCACCACCGCCCAACGCGCGGCGCCGATCCTGGGCCTCAAACAGGAAACCGATCTCAAGGAAATCATCGTCTTCGGCGACGAGACACTGGACGGCGCGGCGTCGTTCAACGAAATGGCCCGGACGGGCGCGGATGAATTCGTCCCGGTGAAAATCGATGCGGGCGAGCTGTCCACGATCTGCTATACGTCCGGCACCACCGGGTTTCCCAAGGGCGCCATGCTGAGCCACCGAAACGTGGTGCTCAATGCCGCGATCACCGCGGCCATGAACATGCGCACCGAGCATGACGTGCAGATGACCGCCTTGCCGCTGGCCCACGTCTATGGCGCGGCGGTGATGAACTTGTGTTTCCTGTTCGGCATCACCTTCGTGATGCTGGAACGGTTCGATGCGGCCAAGTCATTGGAAGCGGTTCAGGCCCATAAGGTCACTATCATGGACGGCGTGCCGACCATGTATTTCTACATGCTCGCCGACCCGGAATTCGACAGCTACGATTTGTCTTCCCTGACCCGCTGTGTGGTCGGCGGCCAGACGATGCCCGCCGCGAAATCCGAGGAATGGACAAGCCGGGCGGGGTGCGAGATTTTCGAGCTTTGGGGCATGACCGAACTGGCCGGTCCCGGGCTCATGCAGCATGGCTATGGCGAAAACCGGCTCGGCTCGGTCGGGGTTGAGATGCTGTATTTCCGCGCCAAGATCGTCGATGCGGAAGATGCGTCGAAGGAAATGCCGGTGGGCGAGGTCGGAGAGTTGATGGTTTCCGGCCCATTGGTCATGTTGGGCTATTATGGCAATGAGCAGGCGACTCGCGAGGCTATCGAACCCGATGGCTGGATGCATTCAGGCGATCTGGCCAAGATGGATGTGGACCGCTATTTCTATATTGTCGACCGCAAGAAGGACATGATCCTGACCGCCGGCTTCAATATCTATCCGGCCGAGATCGAGCGCGTGATTTCCGGCCACCCCGCAGTCGCCATGGTCGGCGTCGGCGGCAAGGCGGACGAGGACAAGGGCGAAATCGCCAAGGGATATGTGGTGCTGAAACCCGGCGCGGTGGCGACGCCGAACGACATCACGGATTATTGCCGCGTACATCTCGCGGCCTATAAAGTCCCGCGTGAAATTCAGATCGTCGATGATTTGCCGACCACGTCATCGGGGAAAATCCTGCGCCGCGAACTGCACACTCTGGATTAGCTTTTTCGCGCCGCCTTGATCAGGCGGAACAGCCGTTCCGGGGTGGCCGGCAATTCGTTGATTTCGATACCGAGCGGGGCCAGCGCGTCGGCTATGGCGTTGGCGATCGCCGCCGGCGCACCGATGGTGCCGCCTTCGCCCAATCCCCGGAACCCGCCGACGGTGGATTCGGATTCGGTTTCCAGATGGATCACCTCCATGGGCGGGATATCTCTCGCGCCGGGCAGCATGTAATCAGCCAGGCTGGCGGTCAGGATCTGACCGTTGTCGTCGTGGATGATTTCCTCGAACAGGGCCACGCCGATACCCTGGGCGACTCCGCCATGGGCCTGTCCGTCTGCGATCATCGGGTTTATGATACGGCCGCAATCCTCGGCCACCACATAGCGGCGCACGGTGGTCTGGTATGTCTCCGGGTCGATCTCGACCACCGCGATGTGGCTGGCCGAGGTCGCGGTCCCGAAATACGGATCATAGACCTTGGTGGCTTCCAGATTGTCGATCTCGTCACGCAATTCCTTGGGCAGCCGGCCCATTTCCGAATACAGTGCGCGCGCCACATCGGCCAGTGTCATCACCCGGTCGGTGCCGGTCACCGACACCGCGCCGCCCCTGATCTCGATATCTTCCGGTGAGGCTTCGAACAGATGTGCGGCGACGCGGCGGATTTTTTCCTGCAATGCATGGCAGGCCAGGGTGGCCGCGCCGCCGGCCAGTACGGCGCTGCGGCTGGCGTAGCTGCCCGTGCCATGGGCGACAAGAGCCGTATCGCCGATCACCACATCGATGTCCTCTATGGCGACCCCAAGCTCATCGGCGACCACCTGGGCCAGACTGGTCTGAAGCCCCTGTCCGAACGACACGACGCCGAACCGGGCGGTCACAGCACCGGATGAATCGATCTGGATGGTCGCGCTTTCGACGCCGGTGTTGATGGGCATGCCGGGCGCCGCCGATATGCGCGACCCGATCCCGGTCAATTCACAATAGGACGCGACGCCGATGCCCATCCAACGGCCTTCGGCGCGCGCCTGTTCCTGGTCTCGCCGCAACGACTCATATCCGATGGCGTCGCGCGCCCGGGTCAGGCAATCGGTGAACGCGCTTTTGTCCCACACGATCCCCGATCCGGTCTTGTAGGGGAACTCATCGTCGCCAACGAAATTTTGCAGCCGCAATTCCACCGGGTCCCGCGAAAGCCGGCGGCTCGCCATATCTATCAGTCGCTCCATGACGAAGGTGGATATCGGCCGCCCGACGCCGCGAAACGGCCCCGATGTGGGCTTGTTGGTCGCCACGGCGCGGACCCTGGCGTGATAGTTTTCCAGCCGGTATGGTCCGGGCAGAAAGCTGACCACCTGAACCGGTTCGATCACCGCCGTCCAGGGATAGATCGAATAGGCCCCGGAATCGCCGATCACATCGGCCCGCAGCGCTAGCATATTCCCGTCCGCATCCAGCGCCAGTTCCGCATCGATGATTTCATCGAACGCCTGGCTGGTGGACATCAGGTCTTCGACCCGGTCGCCGGCCCATTTGACCGGTTTTCGAAGATGTCGGGACAGCGCGCAAACCAGGAATTCTTCCGGATAGAGCGATGTCTTGCCGCCGAAACCGCCGCCCACATCGGGCGCGATCACGCGCAGCTTGTTGCCTTTCATGCCGAGGATCTGGACCAGCGCATCGCGGATGATGCCGGGGACCTGGGTCGTGGAATGAAGTGTCAGCGACCGGTCGGCGCGGGAATATTCGGCCAGATAGGCGCGGTTCTCCATTGCCGTCGGAGATATGCGATGAAACCGGAAGCGCCCGCCGACCCGGAGATGGGCGCTCTCCATGGCGCCGTCCACATCGCCGCGGGTGAATTCGCGGATGGCGAGCACGTTGGAGGTCATGTCGTCATGTACCAAGGGAGCTTTATCTGCCGCCGATTTTTCCGGGTCGACCAAAGGCGGCAGGGGCTCGGTATCGATGATGATTTTTTCCACCGCGTCCTCGGCGAGATAGCGGCTTTCCGCCACCACGGCCACGACCGGTTCGCCCACATAGCGAAGTTTCCCGGCGGCGAGTGCGAGCAGCGCGGTGGATTGATAGCCCTTCATGCGCGACGTGGCGCGGATCGGCTTGATCATTCCTTCAAGGTCCTGCGCCGTGAACACCCCGACCACGCCATCCATGGCGGCGGCTGCGGTGGTGTCGATCCCGACAATGCGCGCATGGGGCTGGTCGCTGCGTTTCAGGGCCACATGCAATAATCCGGGCACAGAGCGGTTATCGACGAAGGACCCGTCGCCGACCAACAGGCGCGCATCCTCGAACCGATTGACCCGTGCGCCGATATAGCCAGGTCGGATTTCCGCCGTCATGTGCCGATCCTCAAATGCATGTCACGAGATTAATAACATGCCGGACGGGCGGGGAATACGCGGATTGGAAACCGGTCCGGATTGTCTCCAAATTTTGCGACACTTCCCAAATTCGGGGAGGGCGCGTAAAAATAGGCGCTCAACAAGGGATGTGAGAATGACCGAAAGCTATGATGACATCCGCGACGCGGTCGCGAAGCTGTGCGCCAAATTTCCCGGCGAATACTGGCGCGAAAAGGACCGCGAGCGGGCCTATCCGACGGAATTTGTCCAGGAACTGACAGAAAACGGATATTTGTCGGTGCTGATCCCGGAAGAATATGGCGGGTCAGGGCTCGGCATCAGCGCGGCGGCGGCGATTCTGGAAGAAATCCAGAAAGCGGGCTGCAACGGCGCCGCGTGTCACGCTCAGATGTACACCATGGGCACGGTCCTGCGGCACGGCACGGAGGCGCAAAAGCAGGAATATCTGCCCAAGATCGCCACCGGCGAACTGCGCATGCAGGCCTTCGGCGTGACCGAGCCTACCAGCGGCACAGATACGCTGAGCCTACGCACCACGGCGGAAAAGGACGGTAATGCCGGCTATATCGTCAACGGGCAGAAGGTCTGGACGTCACGCGCCGAACATTCGGATTTGATGCTGCTGCTGGCGCGTACCACGCCGCGTGATCAGGTGGAAAAGCGTACCGATGGGCTGTCTGTTTTTATCGTCGATATGCGCAAGGCGCTCGGCAACGGGCTCGAAATCCGCCCCATTCGCACCATGATCAACCACGCCACTACCGAAATCTTTTTCGACAATCTGAAAATCCCCGCCGACAGCCTGGTCGGTGAAGAAGGAAAAGGGTTTCGCTATATTCTGGACGGCATGAATGCGGAACGCATCCTGATCGCCGCCGAATGCATCGGCGATGCGCGCTGGTTCATCAAGACCGCATCGGACTACGCCAATGAACGGGTGGTCTTTGGACGGCCCATCGGCAAAAATCAGGGCATCCAGTTCCCCATCGCCGAAGCCTATATGCAGTCCGAGGCCGCTAATCTTATGGTGGAAAAGGTGGCGGCCTTGTTCGAAGCCGGTGAGTCCTGCGGCCCGGAGGCCAA
>CALGIA010000059.1 GCA_937916005.1 uncultured Rhodospirillaceae bacterium | reverse complement strand
CCCCGGGCAAGGGCGGGTCGGGCAATATCGTGGCCGGCAGCCGCGTATCATCGGGCGCGCTGGCAAGATTGACGCCAATCCCGATCACCGCCAGGCCGTTTTCTACCTCGATCAGGATACCGGCCAGTTTTTTGCCGCCCAGCAACACATCATTGGGCCATTTAATCCGCACGCCGCCATGGGGCGTGAGCGCATCAACCGCGCCCAGGGCGGCGACGAATGCAAGCTGACCGGGGTCCCGCCCCGGCTTCAACCGAACGACGACCGAGGCGTACAAATTTCCCGGCGGAGACACCCAGTTCCGGCCCCGTCGGCCCCGGCCCGATGTCTGGGTGCGCGCCCACACGACCGCGCCATGCCCGGCGCCACCGGAAATAAGACGCATGGCCTCGCTATTGGTGCTATCGACCGTATCCAGTTCGGTCAGGGAATAACCATATGGGAGAGTCACGGCTTAACCCGAGAACAGAATTCCCGCGGCCGCCTCGGCGCCGTCGATAACCGGCCCCGCGAAAACGATGAAAAAAGCGGTGAGCATCGCCGCCACGGTCATCAACACGCCAATTTCCCGGTTGCTGTCCTTGTCGAAAGCTTCCGCAGGCTCGTCGAAATACATCAGCTTGACGATCCGCAGGTAATAGAAAGCGCCGACAACGCTTGTCAGCACGCCGATAATTGCGAGCGTATAGAGTTCTTCATCAACGGCGGCGAGAAAGATATAGAGCTTGCCGAAAAATCCCGCGAGCGGCGGTATGCCGGCCATGGAAAACATGAACACAGCGAAGGCCAGCGCCATCATGGGGTGGGTTCTGGAAAGCCCCGCCAGGTCGCTGATATTTTCCACCATCCGGCCATCTCTGCGCATGGCGAGAATGCAGCAGAAGGCGCCAATGGTCATGACCAGATAGATCGTCATATAGACCAGGATACCGCGAATGCCGGGTTCACTGCCCGCGGCGAGGCCGATCAGCGCATAGCCCACATGACCGATGGAGCTATAGGCCATCAGGCGCTTGATATTGGTCTGCCAGATGGCCGCAAACGCGCCCACCAGCATGGACAGCACCGACATCAGGATCACGATCTGCTGCCATTGGGCAAACAGCTCGCCAAACGGCCCCATCAGGACCCGCACGAAAAGCGCGATGGCGGCGATCTTGGGCGCAACGGCGAAAAATGCCGTCACGGGGGTGGGTGCGCCCTCGTAAACATCGGGCGTCCACATGTGGAATGGAACCGCGGAGATCTTGAAGGCAAGCCCGGCCATCACAAATACCAGCCCGACCACGAAACCAACCGACGGGTCCGTCGCCGGCTGTTTGAAGAGATCAGCCAGAACGGTGAAGCTGGTGGTCCCGGAAAAACCGTAAACCAGCGAACTGCCATAGAGCAGCATGCCGGACGACAACGCCCCGAGGACGAAATATTTCAGACCGGCTTCGGACGACCGGACCGAATCCCGCTGGAACGCCGCAATGACATAGAGCGACAGGCTTTGCAGTTCGAGGCCGACATACAGCGAAATCAACCCGTTCGCCGAAATCATCATCAGCATGCCGAGTGTCGCGAACAGGATCAGGACTGGAAATTCTATCCGGGAGATGGATTCACGTTCGTTATAGCCGAGCGACATGATGATGGCGACGGCCGAGCCCAGCAGCACCAGCCATTTCATGTAGCGTCCGAAATCATCGACCACGAACTGGCCGTCAAAGGCCAGAATTTTTCCAGCCGGGATGGCCGACACGCAAATCGCGGCAACCAGCAGTCCCAGCACGGCAATCCATGAAATATTGCGCGTCGCGCCGTCCCCCCGGAAAACGCCGTAGATCAGCAGGATCATCGCCAGGCAGACGATAATCAGTTCCGGAAGAATCGGCGTGAATTGGGGTAATTGCGACATGGTGTACTCCTCCCCGATCCCGCTTATCTGGCCGCGAGGGAGACGGCCTTGATCGCCTCCATCGCCGTCTTGTGTTCGGAAATGAGATTGGCGACCGAGGCGTCCATGACCGCAAGGAACGGCGCGGGGTAAATGCCCATCCACAGCGTGACCACGATCAACGGCGCCATGACCGCAATCTCGCGCGGGCTGAGGTCGAGCATGTTTTTCAAATCATCCTTGGTCAGCTTGCCGAAAATGACGCGGCGATAGAGATAAAGCATATAGGCCGCGCCCAGGATGATGCCGGTGGTCGCCAGCATGGCGACCCAGCTATTGACCTGGAACACCCCGACCAGGATCAGGAATTCCCCGACAAACCCGCTGGTTCCCGGCAGCCCGACCGAGCCCAGCATGAACACCATGAACATGGCGGCATAGACCGGCATTCGGTGCACCAGCCCGCCATAGCGCGCAATTTCGCGGCTGTGGAGCCGGTCATAAACCACGCCGACGCACAGGAACAGCGCACTGGCGATGATGCCGTGGCTCAGCATCTGGAACAGCGCGCCCTGAAGCCCCTGCTGGGTCAGGGTGAAGATGCCGATGGTCACGAAGCCCATATGGGCGACCGACGAATAGGCGATCAGCTTTTTCATGTCTTCCTGGGCCAGCGCCACCAGCGACGTATAAATCACCGCGATGATGGAAAGCGTATAGATCAGCGGCGTGAAAAACTCCGTGGCGAAGGGCAGCATGGGCACGGAAAACCGCAGGAACCCATATGCGCCCATTTTCAACAGGACCCCGGCCAGGATCACCGAGCCTGCCGTGGGCGCTTCCACATGGGCGTCGGGCAGCCAGGTATGAACCGGCCACATGGGAACTTTCACGGCGAAGCTGGCGAAGAAGGCGAGCCATAGCCAACGCTGCAGATCCGGGTCAAATGAGTGGTGCAGCAAGGTCGGGATATCGCTGCTGTCGGCCTCGAAATAAATCGTCAGCAGGGCGATCAGCATCAGCACCGAACCGGCCAGCGTATAGAGAAAGAACTTGAACGCCGCATAGACCCGGTTGGCGCCGCCCCAGATCCCGATGATCAGGAACATGGGAATCAGCACCGCCTCGAAGAACACATAGAACAGCACGAAATCCAGCGCGCAGAACATGCCGACCATCAGGGTTTCGAGCACCAGGAAGGCGACCATGTATTCCTTGACCCGGGTCTGAACCGATTGCCAGCTGGCCAGGACGCAGATCGGCGTCAGGAATGTGGACAGGATCACGAACAGCATGGAAATGCCGTCGACCCCCATGTGATACGAAATACCGAGAGACGGAATCCACGCAATTTTTTGCACATACTGGAAACTCGCCGTTGTGGTATCGAAATCGACCCAAAGCAGCAGCGAGACCAGGAACGTGCTGAGCGACACCCAGAGAGCGGTTGCGCGGGACCGCTGGGCCACGTCCGCCGCATCGCCGCGGATGAACAGCAGGATGAATGCCGCGCCCAATGTGGGCAGGAACGTTACCAGGCTCAGGATCGGCCAATCGGTCATGATGCGCCTACCCCGTCTGTCCGTAGAGATACCAGGTCACCATCCCGGCGACGCCGATCAGCATGGCGAAGGCATAGTGATAGACGTAACCGGTCTGCAATGCACTGGCGCGGCGCGCGAGATTGCGCACCACCGCCGTGACGCCGTCCGGGCCGAGCCCGTCGATCAGCGCCCCGTCGCCTTCCTTCCACAGCCCGCGTCCGAGATAGAAAGCCGGGCGGACGAAAATCCGGTCATAGAGCTCGTCGAAATACCATTTGTTGTAGACGAACAGATAGACCGGCCGGATTGCCGCCACGAAGCGGGCCGGTGAATTGGGCGCGCCCATATACATCGCGTAGGCCAGCCCGATTCCGCCAAGCACGACGATGATGGTCAGAGCCTTGACCCAGAACGGCACGTGGTGCGCGGCCTCGATCACATTGTTGCCTTCCATCACGAAAATGGACTTGCCCCAGAATTCGGCCATGTGCTCGCCGACGAAATAATCGAACCCCACAAAGCCGGAGAAAATAGCGCCCAGGGCCAGCACCAGCAGCGGAATGGTCATGGATTTCGGCGATTCGTGAACATGGGCCAAGGTCTTTTCATCGGCCCGGGACGAGCCATGGAATGTCATGATCAACAGCCGCCAGGAATAGAACGCCGTCATGATTGCAGCCGCGATGCCGAGCCAGAAAGCATATGTCCCAAGCCCGGTATGGGCGGCGAAGGCGGATTCCAGGATCATGTCCTTGGAATAGAACCCGGCGAAGAACGGAAGGCCCGCCAGCGCCAGACTGCCGACCCACATCATGGTGTAGGTCAGGGGGATCAGGCGCCACAGCCCGCCCATCTTGCGCATGTCCTGTTCACCCGACATGGCGTGGATCACCGACCCGGCGCCCAGGAACAGCAGCGCCTTGAAGAAGGCGTGGGTGGTGAGATGGAATATGCCGGCGCTATAGGCCGATACGCCGCAGGCAAAGAACATGTAGCCGAGCTGGCTGCAGGTGGAATAGGCGATCACGCGCTTGATATCGTTTTGACACAGCCCGATGGTGGCCGCGAAAAACGCGGTCGATGCGCCGACCACCACCACCAGTGAAAGGGCGATCGGTGAATATTCGAACATGGGCGACAGCCGCGCCACCATGAACACGCCCGCCGTCACCATGGTGGCGGCGTGAATCAGGGCGGACACCGGTGTCGGGCCTTCCATGGCGTCGGGCAGCCAGGTGTGCAGCCCAAGCTGGGCCGATTTTCCCATGGCCCCGATGAACAGCAGGATGCAGAGCACGGTCAGGGCGTGGTATTCGGCGCCGAGGAAATGGATCGTCGCCTTGGACAGTTCCGGTGTTGCGGCGAAGACTTCATCGAAGCTGACCGCCTGATACAGAAAGAACACGCCCATGATGCCCAGCGCGAAACCGAAATCGCCGACCCGGTTGACCAGAAACGCCTTGATGGCCGCATCATTGGCCGCCGGCCTGTCGTACCAGAACCCGATCAGGAAGTAGGAACACAACCCCACCCCTTCCCAGCCGAAAAACATCTGCACGAAATTATCCGACGTCACCAGCATCAGCATGAAAAACGTGAACAGGCTGAGATAGGCCATGAAGCGCGGGATCGACGGATCGTGGTGCATGTAGCCGATGGAATAGACATGCACCATGGCCGACACCACGGTCACGACGAACATCATTACCGCGGTCAACTGGTCGAAGCGCAGCGCCCAGGTCACTTCGAACGTGCCCGAACTGATCCAGGTGAACAGCTCAACCGTTTGCGGATTGCCGCCCACGGCCACGTCGAACAGCATGTAGATCGAGATCGCCGCCGACGCCAGCAACGCGCCGCAGGTCACGAACTGGGCGCCGGAATCCTTCAGCCAGCGGCCACCGAGCCCGGCAATGATCGCCGCGATGAGAGGGAGAAAGACGGCTAGGGCGTACATGGCGTCCGATCAGCCTTTCATCAGATTGATGTCTTCAACCGCAATCGTGCCCCGATTGCGGAAATAGACGACGATGATGGCGAGCCCGATGGCGGCTTCGGCGGCGGCGATCGCCAGGACCAGCAAGGCAAAGACCTGGCCCACCAGATCATGCAGATGGGTC
The DNA here is from genome assembly GCA_937916005.1 of uncultured Rhodospirillaceae bacterium. Classification (GTDB taxonomy): domain Bacteria; phylum Pseudomonadota; class Alphaproteobacteria; order MPNO01; family MPNO01; genus CALGIA01. The sequence continues at coordinate 9,562 of CALGIA010000059.1, read as the reverse complement.
GAGAACGCCACCAGGTTGATATTGACCGACAGCAGGATCAACTCGACGGACATCAAGATGATGATGACGTTCTTGCGATTGAGAAAAATCCCGAAAACCCCCAGCGTGAACATGATCGCGCCAACGGTCAGATAATGGGACAGGCCGATTTCAAGCATGGTCAGATCCCACTCCCCGGCTCGACTTTTATGAGTTCCACCGACTCTTCCCTGGTGCGGTTCACCTGTTGGGAAATGCGCTGGCGGCGCACGCCGTCGCGTCCGCGATGGGTCAGGACGATGGCGCCGATCATGGCGATCAACAGCACCACGCCGGCGGCCTGGAACAGATAGATGTAATCCGTATAGAGCACGTTGCCGATGGCATGGGTGTTGGTTATGCGGTCAAGGGGCGGCGCGGGCGATGCGAGTTTGACCGAGGCTTCGGGCGCGACCACCCAGCTTCCGACGATCAGCACCAGCTCGGCCAGCAGCACCAGTCCGATCAGCCCGCCGATCGGCAGATATTGCAGAAAGCCCTGGCGCAGTTCGGTGTAATTGATGTTGAGCATCATGACCACGAACAGGAACAGCACGGCGACCGCGCCCACATAGACGATTACCAGGATCATGGCGATGAATTCCGCCCCCATGAGGACGAACAGACCGGCCGCGTTGAAGAAGGCGAGGATCAGGAACAGCACCGAATGCACCGGGTTGCGCGCCGAAATCACCATCACCCCGGCGGCGACCAGCGCGGCGGCGAACAGATAAAACGCGAAAGCCTGGATGATCATGGATGTCTCCGTCCGGGCTTTGCTGCGTTGTTTGCGGCGTTCACGCGCATATTTTTGTTTCCGTCCATCACATCATCACCGATAGGGCGCATCCGCTTCGAGCCTTGCGGCCAGATCCGGTTCCCAGCGCTCGCCATTGGCCAGCAGCTTGTCCTTGTTATACATCAGTTCCTCGCGGGTTTCGGTGGCGAACTCGAAGTTCGGGCCTTCCACGATGGCGTCGACCGGGCAGGCCTCCTCGCAGAAACCGCAATAGATGCATTTGGTCATGTCGATATCGTAGCGGGTGGTCCGGCGGCTGCCGTCGTCGCGCGGTTCAGCTTCGATGGTAATCGCCTGGGCCGGGCAGATCGCCTCGCACAGCTTGCAGGCGATGCAGCGTTCCTCGCCATTGGGATACCGCCGCAGGGCGTGCTCGCCCCGGAAGCGCGGGCTCAACGGCCCCTTTTCATAGGGATAGTTGATCGTCACCTTGCGCTTGAAGAAATAGCGCAGGGTCAGCGACATGCCATACAGCAACTCACCCAGAAAAAGCGTCCGCGCGGAGCGGGTCAGCAAACTCATTTCGGCACCATCCCCGTAGCCATCAGGAATCCGGCAGTGAGCACGACCCACAGCAGCGAGAACGGCAGAAAAACCTTCCAGCCAAGCCGCATCAACTGATCGTAGCGGTAGCGCGGGAAGGTCGCCCGCACCCACAGGAACACGAACAGACAGGCCGCGATCTTGATCAGCAGCCAGACCGGCCCGGGTATCCATGTGAACAGCGCGATATTCATGGGCGGCAACCAGCCCCCCAGAAACAGGATCGACGTCATGGCGCTCATCAGGATCATGTTCGCGTATTCGCCGAGGAAGAACAGCGCGAACGTCATCGCCGAATATTCCACGTTGTAACCTGAAACCAGTTCGGCCTCGGCCTCCGGCAGATCGAACGGCGCCCGGTTGGTTTCGGCCAGCGCCGAGACAAAGAAAATCACGAACATGGGCAGCAGCGGGATAAAGAACCAGAGATTTTTCTGCGCCAGCACAATATCGGTGAGGTTCAAAGACCCGACGACCAGCAGGACAGTGATGATCACAAACCCGATGGCGACCTCATAGGACACCATCTGCGCCGCCGACCGCAGCGCGCCCAGAAAAGCATATTTGGAATTGCTCGCCCAGCCCGCCATGATGATGCCGTAGACGCCAAGCGACGAAATCGCGAACAGATACAAAATGCCCACATTGATATCGGCCAGCACCATGCCGACATCGAACGGGATCACCGCCCAGGCCACCAGCCCCAGAACGAACGTCAACATGGGGGCCGCGATGAACACCACCCGGTTGGCGTTGGCCGGGATAATTGTTTCCTTGAACATCAGCTTGATGCCGTCGGCCATGGGTTGCAGCAATCCAAAGGGTCCGACCACGTTGGGCCCCTTGCGAAGCTGCATGGCCGCGATCACCTTGCGTTCCGCATAGGTCAGATAGGCGACCGCCACGAGCAACGGCACGATGATGATCAGGATCTTGATAACGATCCAGATCGTCGGCCAGGCATATCCGTCCCAGAAATCAGCCATCGGTGCCCGTCTTTCCGCTACGGGTATCGGCGGCCATCTGAGAGCATTTGGCCATGGTTTCCGAAACCCGGCTGATCGGATCGGTCATGTAGAAATTTTCCACCGGCAACCCGAACGGCGTGGGGTCCATGGTTCCGGATGTTCCGAAATCGCCCCATGCCGTATGGGGAATTTCGCCGATGGCTGCAAAGGCGGGGCTTGCCTCTTCCATGCGGGCGCGAAGCTGGGTGATGTTGTCATAGCCCAGCGTACAGCCCAGAACATCCGACAGGGCGCGCAGGATCGTCCAGTCCTCGCGCGCGTCGCCCGGCGGGAAGATCGCGCGCCGGCCATGCTGCGCCCTGCCCTCCGTATTGACATAGGTCGCGTCTTTTTCAGTATAGGCCGCGCCCGGCAGGATCACATCGGCGCGGTGCGCGCCCGCATCCCCATGATGGCCCTGATAGACCACGAAGGCCTTGCCGAGCCGGTCCGTATCGATTTCATCGGCGCCCAGCAGATAAACAAGATCGATGTCGCCCGATGATGCGCCGTCCAGGATGCCCGCCACGTCGCGGCCGCCATCCCCCGGGACCAGCCCGAGATCAAGCCCGCCGACCCGCGCCGCGGCCCGGTGCAGAATGTTGAAACCGTTCCAGTCGCCCGACACCATGCCGAAACGTTCGGCGATTGCGCGGCAAAGTCCAAGCACCGCGGCGCCGTCGCTTCGCGCCAGCGCGCCCTGCCCCACGATGATCATGGGGCGTTCGGCGACCTGAAGCGTCGCGCTGAACCCGTGCCGGCCTTCCAGAATGTCTTCGAGGGATTGCGGCCCGGCGCCGATCAGCTCGGTTTTGTAGGTGAGATCCACCTGCTCGCCAACCACGCCGACCGGGAAGCCGCCCCGGATAGAGCGCTTGCGCAGCCGCGCATTGATGATCGGCGCTTCATGGCGCGGGTTGGTCCCGACCAGCAGACAGGCATCGGCGTTTTCAATTCCGGCGATGCTGGTGTTGAAAACATAGCCCGCCCGCGTCGAGGCATCCAGCCTGGCGCCGTCCTGGCGGCAATCGATATGGGGCGAGCCCAAAGCCTTGATCAGATCGGCCAGGGATTGCATGGCTTCGCAATCGGCCAGATCCCCGGCGATTGCCGCGATGCGGTCGCCGGAGCTTGATTTGATCCGCCCGGCAATGGCGGCGAAGGCGTCGTCCCAGCTTGCCGGCTGCAATTTTCCGTCGCGCCGCACATAGGGCTGATCCAGCCGCTGACGCTTGAGCCCGTCACAGGCGAAGCGAGTCTTGTCGGAAATCCATTCTTCGTTGATGTCTTCATTGAGCGTGGGCAGAACCCGCATGACCTCGCCGCCGCGGGAATCGATCCGGATATTGCTGCCGACCGCATCCATGACGTCGACGGATTCCGTGCGCACCAGTTCCCATGACCGCGCGTTGAAGGCATAGGGTTTCGATGTCAACGCGCCGACCGGGCACAGATCGATGATGTTGCCGGACAGCTCCGATGTCAGCGCCTTTTCGATATAGGTGCCGACTTCCATATGTTCGCTGCGGCCCGTGGCGCCCAGCTCCTCGACACCGGCGACTTCGGTGGTGAAGCGGATGCAGCGCGTGCAATGGATGCAGCGGGTCATATTGGTGCCGACCAGCGGCCCCAGATCCTTGTCCTTCACCGCGCGCTTGTTCTCATGAAAGCGCGACCGGTCATAGCCATAAGCCATGGCCTGATCCTGAAGATCGCATTCGCCGCCCTGATCGCAGATCGGACAATCCAGCGGATGGTTGATCAGCAGGAATTCCATCACACCCTGACGCGCCTTGCGGACCAGTTCCGTATTGGTGCGGATCACCATGCCTTCACCCACCGGCATGGCGCAGGACGCAATCGGCTTGGGCGATTTTTCCATCTCGACCAGGCACATGCGGCAATTGCCGGCGACAGAGAGACGTTCGTGATAACAGAATCTGGGAATTTCCTTGCCCGCGATCTCGCAGGCCTGAAGAACCGACAGCCCGTTTTCAACCTCGATCTCTTCGCCGTCTATGGTCAGCTTGGCCACGATATATTCCCCTAGGCCGCTTCGACGCCGCGGCCGGTCTTGCGGCCCACGATGCGGCTTTCCATCTCGTCACGGAAATGACGCACCAGGCCCTGTATGGGCCAGGTCGACGCATCGCCATGGGCGCAGATGGTGTGCCCTTCAATTTCCTTGCCAACATCCAGCAGCATGTCGATTTCCTCGATTTCTGCATCGCCGGTCGCCATGCGTTTCATCACCCGCCACATCCAGCCGGTGCCTTCGCGGCACGGCGTGCACTGGCCGCAGCTTTCATGCATGTAGAAATAGCCCAGCCGCGCCACCGCGCCGATCAGATCGGTGGACTTATCCATCACGATCAGGCCGGCGGTGCCGAGCCCGGACAAATGTTCGCGCAAGCCGTCAAAATCCATCAGGGCCGTATCGCATCCCGCGCGCGGGATCATGGGCGTTGAGCACCCGCCGGGAATGACCGCCTTGAGATTATCCCAGCCGCCGATCACGCCGCCCGCATGACGCTCGATGAGTTCCTTCATGGGGATGCCCATCTCTTCCTCGACATTGCACGGGTTGTTCACGTGCCCCGAGATGCAGAAGACCTTGGTGCCCGTATTGTTCTCGCGCCCGAAGCCGGCGAACCAGCCGGCGCCGCGCCGCAGGATGGTCGGCACCACGGCAATGGATTCCACATTATTGATCGTGGTCGGGCAGCCATAGAGCCCCATATTGGCCGGGAATGGCGGCTTGATGCGGGGCATGCCTTTCTTGCCTTCGAGGCTTTCCATCAGCGCCGATTCCTCGCCGCAGATATAAGCCCCCGCGCCGCGATGCACATGGAGATCAAAATCCCAGCCCGACCCGCTGGCGTTAGGCCCGATCATGCCCGCGTCATAGGCCTCGGCAACCGCCTGTTCCAGCACCTGGGCCTCGCGCACGAATTCGCCGCGGATATAGATGTATGCCGTGTGGGCGCCCATGGCGAAAGACGCCAGCAGCGCGCCCTCGATCAGCTTCTGCGGATCATGGCGGATGATGTCCCGGTCCTTGCAGGTGCCCGGCTCGCTTTCATCGGCGTTGATGACGAGATAATGGGGTGGGCCGTCTTCGCCCTTGGGCATGAAGGACCATTTGAGCCCGGTCGGAAAACCCGCGCCGCCACGGCCGCGCAGCCCGGAGCTTTTGACTTCCTCCACGATCCAGTCGCGGCCTTTTTCGATCAGACCCTTGGTGCCGTCCCAGTCGCCGCGCCCGCGCGCGCCGGCAATGTGCCAGTCGTGCAGGCCATAAAGATTGGTGAAGATGCGGTCCTTGTCACTCAGCATGCTACTCTCCACCCACTTCGTTCGGGCCACCCACATCTTTCAGCGTGGTCGCGCCGCTCGACGGGGCGGAATTCTGACGGCCGGTCTGCGGTCCGGGCTTGGGCGTCTCACCCGCGCGGAAACGCTTGAGGATGTCGCGAATACGGTCCGTATCGAGATCTTCGTAATAATCGTCATCGATCCAGACAATCGGCGCGTTGACGCAGGCGCCGAGGCATTCGAATTCCTTCAGGGTAAACTTGCCGTCCGCCGAGGTGCCGCCAACCTCAACGCCCAGTTCGTCCCGGCAGGCGTCGAGAATGCCGCTCGCGCCGCACAGCTGGCACGGCGTCGTCGTGCAGACGCGCACCATATGGGCGCCGACCGGTTCCAGATTGTACATTTCATAAAACGTCGCGATCTCGTAAATCCGGATCAGCGCCATGTCGAGAATTTCGCCGACATGTTCCAGCGCCACCCGCGGCAGCCAGCCGTCGCATTGCCGCTGGGCCAGATCCAGCAGCGGCAATATGGCGCTGGCCTGCCGGCCTGCCGGATATCGGGCGATGTATTTTTTGACTTCCGCCATGTTCTCCGGCGTGAACTCGAAACTGTCTGGCTGCACGGCGGCGCTCATCTGTCGACTTCTCCGAACACGATATCCATGGACCCCACGATGGCCACCAGATCGGCCAGCATGTGCCCCTTGGTCATGAACTCCGTGGCCTGCATGAAGGCAAAACCCGGCGCGCGGATTTTGCAGCGATAGGGTTTGTTGCTGCCGTCAGACACCAGATAGACCCCGAATTCACCCTTGGGCGCTTCGACCGCCGTGTAGGTTTCGCCGGCCGGTACGTGATAGCCCTCGGTATAAAGCTTGAAGTGATGGATCAGCGCTTCCATCGAGCTTTTCATATCCACCCGGGACGGCGGCGAGATCTTGTAATCCTCGGTTTTCACGGGCCCCTTCGGCATGTCGGCCAGGCATTGCCTGATGATCCGTATGCTCTGGCGCATTTCCTCGACCCGCACCAGGTAGCGATCGAAACAATCGCCGTTCTTGCCCACGGGGATATCAAAATCCATCCGGTCATAGACATCATAGGGCTGGGCCTTGCGCAGATCCCAGGCCAGCCCGCTGCCCCGCAGCATGGGCCCCGACAACCCCCAGTCGCAGGCATCGTCCGGCGATATGATTCCGATATCGACGGTGCGCTGACGATAGATCCGGTTGTCGGTCAACAGGCCTTCCATGTCATCGACGAAGCGCAGGAATCCATCGCAGAACCCGCCGATGTCGGCGGCCAGGCCGGCCGGCATATCGAGATGCACGCCGCCCGGACGAAAATAGGCCGAATGGAGCCGCGCGCCGGACACGCGCTCATAGAACTCCATCATTTTCTCCCGCTCCTCAAAACCCCAGAGGAACGGCGTCATGGCGCCCACATCCAGGGCGAAGGTCGAAATATTGAGGATGTGATTGAGCAGACGTGAAATTTCGGCGAACAGGACGCGGATATACTGGGCGCGCTCGGGCACATCGATGCCCAGCAGTTTTTCGACGGCAAGCGCGAAGGCGTGTTCCTGGCTCATGGGCGCGACGTAATCGAGCCGATCGAAATACGGCACGGCCTGGAGATAGGTTTTATGTTCGATCAGCTTTTCCGTGCCGCGATGCAGCAGGCCCACATGGGGGTCGGCGCGCTCAATCACCTCGCCATCCATCTCGACCACCAGACGCAGCACGCCATGGGCCGCCGGATGCTGCGGCCCGAAATTCATGGTCAGGTTTTTGATTTCGGTTGCGGCCACTAGGCGCTATCTCCGTTTTCAGCCTTGTCATCGCCGGGAAGGATGTATTGGGCGCCTTCCCAGGGGCTCATGAAATCGAAATTGCGGAAATCCTGCACCAGGCTTACGGGTTCATACACCACGCGCTTCTGGGTTTCGTCATAGCGGACCTCCACATAGCCGGTGAGCGGGAAATCCTTGCGCAACGGATGACCTTCGAAACCATAATCGGTCAATATCCGGCGCAGATCCGGATTGTCGGAAAACAGAATGCCGAAAAGATCCCAGGCTTCGCGCTCATACCAGCCGGCGGAGCTGAACACTTCGATCACGGAAGGCACCGGCGCCACTTCATCGGTCCGGATTTTGACGCGGATGCGATGGTTGTGACGCAGGCTCAACAGGTTATAGACCACGTCGAACCGCTGTTCCCGCTCGGGATAATCCACGCCGCACAAATCGACCAACTGCTTGAACAGGCAATTTGCATCATCGCGCAGGAACGCCAGCACACGCGCGATCCCGGAGGCGTTCACCACGAGCATCAACTCGTCGTGTTCGACCGACATTTCCAGCACTTCTTTTTGAAGCTCCTCGGAAATGTATCCACCCAGTTCGGTAAGCGCTTCATTCATGCCGGGTCGAAACTCTGATTTTGTCTGGTTTTGAAAGTCATCTGCAATTTGAAATCAGGTTAACGGGCAATCGTGCTGGTGCGGCGAATCTTTTTCTGCAATTGCAGAATCCCGTACAGCAAGGCTTCCGCCGTGGGCGGGCATCCGGGAACATAGATATCGACGGGCACGATGCGGTCGCACCCACGCACCACCGAATAGGAATAATGGTAATAGCCGCCGCCGTTGGCGCAGCTTCCCATGGAGATTACCCAGCGCGGCTCGGCCATCTGGTCGTAAACCTTGCGAAGCGCCGGCGCCATCTTGTTGGTCAGGGTGCCGGCCACGATCATCACGTCGGATTGCCGCGGGCTTGGACGGAACACAACGCCGAACCGGTCCATGTCGTATCGGCTGGCGGCCGAATGCATCATCTCAACGGCGCAGCACGCCAGCCCGAAAGTCATCGGCCACATGGAACCGGATTGGGCCCAGCTGACCAGCTTGTCCATCTGGGCGATCACGAAGCCTTTATCGGCCAATTCCTCGGCCACGATGCCAAGCGTCGCGTCCTGATCCGCCGCATTGCGGGGAGACGACGTGATTACTCCCATTCCAGAGCCCCTTTTTTCCACTCATAAATGAACCCGACGGTGAGGACACCGAGGAACATCATCATCGACCAGAATCCGAGCCAGCCGATTTCGCCCAGCGAGATCGCCCAGGGAAACAGAAAGGCTATTTCAAGATCAAAGATGATGAACAGAATCGCGACAAGATAAAAGCGGACGTCGAACTGCCCACGCGCATCGTCGAACGCCTCAAAGCCGCATTCATAGGACGAGACTTTTTCCGGGTCGGGTTTTTGGCGCGCCAACACATAGGACGCGCCAAGCGCGGCAATGGCCATTCCGACCGCGATCCCTATGAAAATAAAGATCGGAAGATACCCGAGAAGCAGGGCTTGCATCGATGGCCCTCATTCCATGACCATAGAATCGGTCAATTGGCGATACGGTTATGCCCGCACGGATCGTACAGACGAGTGGAATTCGCGGGGAGTTATAGAGTCATTAAGTAATGAATTCAAAGGAATTTCGCATCGTCGCCCGCCTTTTCGAGATTTTACGGCCGCGCAATGCCACAATTTATAGGCCTCGGGCGCGGAAGCCCCCCGGTTCAAGAGCCGACTCAATGGAATGGAGAATGTGGGGAAAATGGCGGGAGTGACCGGACTCGAACCGGCGGCCTCTGGCGTGACAGGCCAGCGCTCTAACCAACTGAGCTACACCCCCGCGACCCTGAAAACAGGGAGGCATGGTGTAATCCACTGCGCCCGATACGTCAACAACGATAGCGGAGGCAATCAACAAAAATCAGGCGTGGGATTAAGAGAATTGAAATGAGCCCATGATACGGTTCATCCTGGTTGTAGTAGTCGTAGTAAAACAGGCCGGAGTAAAATGGCCTTTGAA
>CALGIA010000058.1 GCA_937916005.1 uncultured Rhodospirillaceae bacterium | reverse complement strand
GAATATATTTAATGTCAGCAGAACAACAAAACAAAAACGAACTATATTTAATAGTTAACAATTCTATAGTAATTGACGCCGATAATTCATCACATAAAAATAATGGCGTCTTTGGATTGATATAGCTGCCCGTCCAGGGTGGAGGATGAGGATATGAAAGTAATAGCGGTTGCTTCGCAAAAGGGCGGAACGGGAAAAACCACGATATCGGCGCACCTCGCGGTGCAGGCGGAATATTTCGGCGCCGGACCAGTGGCGTTAATCGACACCGATCCGCAGGGAAGCCTGTCGAATTGGTGGAACGTCCGTGAGGCCGGAACCCCCGTCTTCGTGCGGACGACCATCCATACATTATCGGACGATCTTGCGCAGCTGTGCGAAGCCGGGGTAAAGCTGGTCATAATCGATACGCCCCCCGCGATAAACGAAGCGATCGTCGGCGTGGTCGAGGTATCGGGCCTTGCGGTCATACCGGTTCGCCCAAGTCCTCACGATCTCGCCGCCGCGGGTGCGACGGTCGGACTAATTGAAAGCCAGAATAAGCCGCTGATATTCGTCATCAACAGCGCATCGCCCCGGGCCCGTATCACGGGAGAAGCGGCGATCGCACTATCGCAACACGGCACCGTAGCGCCCAGTATAATCCATCACCGCACCGAATTTGCATCCAGCATGATCGATGGCCGGACCGTGATGGAACTGCCGCGCACCCAGCGGTCCTCGGCGGAAATCGAAACTCTCTGGACCTATCTCGACGCGCGGCTTGAGCGCATTCCCGACTTTATGGTCTCGCCGACGGGCCATATGACGGCCGACATCGAACGCAGACTTCAGGCGCAATGGGGGCCGGCAGAATGAATAAAAAAGGCCCGGCGTCCCTAACCAGCACCCTGATCGTCACCAAGGGGAATGCCGCACCGACCGGTCTTTTGGCGATGAACGGCAATGTCTCTTCCACGGCCCGGAACCCGGATTCCGTCACCGGTGATGGCGCTCGGAAGGGCTCGGCAACCCGGAACAATAGCCAGGCCCAACGACCCAGATTGACGTTGCGGCTGGACCCGGGCCGGCATCTCAAAATCAAGCTGGCCGCAGCGCATTTAAACCTCAACCTGCAGGAAATAATGATCGACGCGCTCGACCGTTATCTCGCCGAGGTCATACCGTCAAATCTGGGCGTCGCGTGCAATTGTCTGGCCGAGCCGATCCAGGTATCGGCGGGTGCGAAATATTCTTCGGGAGCGTAGGACCATGTCTCTCAAATCAGAAATCGACGCGAGCGAATTCGACGGAGACGAACTCCGCGCGCCATTCGCATCCGAAGCTGTCGCGGGCGCGCAGAGCACCCAGAAAAAACCGGAAGGTCGTCTGACCGCTGACGTGATCCAGCGCAGCAAGGATCTGGCGCGGGTCCACTTGGCGCGCAAGAGGACCGAGACCAGGTTGGAAATGGATCTTCCAAACGAGGACGGCCCGCCGGACCTGAACGCCTCATCCACCGCAGCTATGGCCACGAAATCAATGCTCGCAAATCTCTCGTTCGGTGGCCCATCGCTTAGGCACGGGGTGTCGATTTTCATCGTCGTCTACGTCATCGGTTTTTTCGCCGTCCTCGGCGCGCTGGATCTGTTTCCTGATTTGATCCAATTAATGTTCGGTCCCCAGGGCGGACCGCCCGCGGCTCGGTGAAAATTACACCGAAACAGGCACGAACAGTCGTGCAGCTTACTGTTACCCCATAACCGGAAAATCCCAGGTCTGCTTCCACTCATTTTTAAACGGATGATTTCCGAACACACGATAAGTGCGATTATCACGCTTCCGGCCCGAACGATTTATGGCGGACAGCATACCGGCGCTAGCGCGGATCGACGAGGGCTCGCATTGTCCAGATTTTTCCCGGCGCCATGCCCATCAAATCCTTGGCGCATTCGCGGAGAATTTGCGGCGCGGTCTGGGCGTGCTGGGCGGCGGTCATCATATCGCGTACGTGACGCTGGAGAGGACCCTGGCGGAGCGCGGAACCACCGCCATAAGCGAACGCAAACGCGGCGATCTCATTGGTCACCGTGGTCAGGTGGTTGAGCGCGAGCCGGATCATCGTGAAATTACGGGTCGGGATCGGCGCCTCGCCGGGCAGTACCGCTTCGATGTCGCGCCACGCGTCATACACCAGGGCGCGGGCGGCGCGGAATTTCGCCTCGGCGGTCCCGAACTGTTCCTGAAAGCTTTCGCCGCCGCCGCGCTGGGGCAGAACGAACGGCCGCTTGCCCTCGGCGCGCGCGATCTCCGCGATACCGTCGAGCAGCCGCCTGCCAACGCCCAGGGCAAACCCGGTATGGCCGATATTGCTGAACCCGAAAATGCCGAGCTTGTAGACATCGCCGCCGATATTGGGGGTTTTGATATGTTGCAGATGGGTGAACCCGGTGGGCACAAAGGCATCCTCGATCACATAGTCGATACTGCCCGTGGCGCGCAGACCGATCACGTCCCAGTTTCCATTCAATTTCGCCGCCTCGACCGGCACGACAAAGACGCGGAATTCGGGCTCCCCGGTTGCCGGATCGATGCGCGGGACGCCGCCCTCATAAACGATCCCCCCGGTATGGATGTAGCGGGCGTGCAGCAGGCCGCTGGCATAGGACCAACTGCCGGACAGGCGGAACCCGTCCCGGCCCCCGGCGACTTCCACATCCGCCCGGCCCAACGCCGCCCCATGACCGGCGATGATGGGGACGGCATTGCGGAACATTTCCCGGGCGACATCGGGCGTCAAGTAAGAGCCACCGGTGCCGATGCACAGTCCCGCCGCCATGAGCACCCAGCCGGTCGAACCGTCGGCGCGGCTCAGGGCCTCGATGATCTTCAGACTATCAACCGGCCATAATTCAGCGCCGCCGAGCGCCCGCGGCAGCCACATGGCGGTCAGGCCGGACTCGTCCAGCGCCGCCACCGTTTTCGGGGTCAACCGGCCCAACGCCTCGCCCGCCGCCGCCTCACCATCGATCAAATCTGCGAGAGCACGCGCCCGCGCCACCAGATCCGCGCCCGGCGCATCGGACTTCCGTTCCTGCGTGGACATCCAGTTCCCCTTATTTTGTTACGGTTCCACGACCGGCGGCATCCGTTCGCATGATCTTAGCGCACCTGGCGCGGCAGGCAATCGACAGGATTCATATGGCAAATTCCGGCGCATATGGCACGATGGTGCGGTGCGGGGCCCTTCGCCCTGTAATATTTTGCGACAGTGCTGTCCTATGGGGTTTTTAATGGCGCGACGAGTATTGATTGGTTTGGCCATTCTGTTGATTGTGGCCGGTATTGTCTTTCTGGTTCCGGCGCTGCGGACACAGGTTTCCGGCTGGTTGCCGTCGTCCTTTTCCACGCAGGCGCCGAAAACCAGGGCCAAGGGCAAGCGCAAGTTACGGCCGGCGCCGGTCAAGACCGCAATAGCCGTCACACGCAACGTGCCGATCTATCTGGAGGGCGTCGGCACAATCAAGGCGCGTTCCACCGTCGCCATCAAATCGAGGATAGAGGGCCAGCTTTTCGAGGTGCTGGTTCGGGAAGGTCAGACCGTCCGCAAGGGTGACGTCCTGTTCCGGCTTGATCCGCGGCCCGTGCAGGCCAGATTGAAGGAAGTTCAGGCCATTCTGGCGCGCAGCCGTGCGAACCTTGACAAGGCGGTGGCGGACGTGAAACGGCTGTCCAATCTCCTGGCCAAGGGCTATTCCCCCAGAACCCAGGTGGACGACGCCAAAACCCAGGTCAATATGCTCGCCGCCACTGTTCGCGCCAGTGAAGCGACCGCCGAACTCACACAGCTCAATCTCGACTATGCCACCATCCTGTCGCCGATCGATGGCCGCGTCGGCGGCATCCTGATTACGGCGGGCAATATCGTGAAGCCAAACGATACCCAGCCGCTGCTGATCATCACCGAGACCAAGCCGGTTTATGCGTCTTTCGGCGTGCCCGAACAATATATCGACCGGATCCGCGCGCGCATGGCCACCAGCCAGCTGACGGTCGAGGTCTCGACACAGGCCAGCCGCACGGCGGCGGCGACCGGCCGGCTTTTCTTCATTAACAATCAGGTCGACACGACGACCGGAACGATCGAACTGCTGGCGCGCTTCAATAATGACGATGAAAGGCTGGTCCCGGGTCAGTTCATACGGGCCCGGATTCTGCTGTCGACTCTCGAGAATGCCGTTCTCGCGCCCAGCCGGGCCATTCAGATCAACCAGGCCGGCCACTATCTCTGGGTCGTACGGCCAGATAACACGGCCGAACAGAGATCCGTCGTCACGGGCCCCGACGATGGCGACGATGTGGCGATTAACAAAGGACTCAGGGCTGGCGAACGAGTCGTGACCGATGGTCAGCTGCGGCTGTTCCCCGGCGCCAGGGTGCTGCTCGGCGACGGGACCGTCGCAAAGCTACCCGGCGACGGAAAATCGAAACGTCGCAAAGGCGACAAGGCGGCCCGGCCATGAACCTGCCCGAACTATGCATCCGCCGACCGGTCATGACGACGCTGATCATGGCGGCGATTGTGCTTTTCGGAATCGTGGCACACGGTTTCCTGCCGATCGCCGAATTGCCCAATGTGGATTTCCCGACAGTCGAGGTGTCCGCCAATTTGCCCGGGGCCGGTCCCGAGACCATGGCCGCCTCCGTGGCGACCCCGCTGGAAAACCAGTTTTCCCAGATCGCCGGCATCCGCAAGATGACGTCGGTCAGTTCGCTGGGGACAACACGCATTACGCTCGAGTTCGAATTGGACCGGAACATCGATGCCGCGGCGCTGGATGTTCAGACCGCCCTGTCGGTGGCGCAGCGCTCCCTGCCCAACGACATGCCGGATGCGCCGTGGCTGCGCAAACGAAACCCGGCCAATTTCGCGATCTTTTACCTGCGCCTGAGTTCGCCGTCCCTGCCAGTCTCTACCATCAACAATTACGCGGAAACGGTATTGCAGCAGGAGGTATCCACCATTGATGGCGTCGCCCAGGTCCAGTTCTGGGGACGGCAGCGCTACGCGGTCCGCATTCAGGTCGATCCCGGCGCGCTGGCGATGCGCAAACTAAGCCTTCTGGAGGTGGAGCGGGCGGTCAAGGCCGGCAACAGCAATCTTGCGACGGGAACCCTGAAAGACGCGAACCAGGAGGCCGCGATCAAGACGACCGCCGCCCTGCATGGCGCGGCCGCCTATGACCGGCTGATCGTTGCCTACCGCAACGGCGCTCCGGTCCGTATCCGGGATATCGGGCGGGCGATCGACGATGTGGATGTGCGTGAATCCTCGAGCTTCTTCGGTAACGAGCAGGGCATGATGATGGCGGTCTACCGCCAGCCCGGTTCAAACACCGTCAAGATCGTCGACGAAATCAAAAAGGCGCTTCCGCGCCTGCGGCTTCAAATTCCCGCCGCGATCAATATTGAGGTCATGTACGACCGGTCGCTCGGGATCCGCCAATCGATCGAGGATGTGGAATTCACGCTGGTGCTGGCGGCGTGTCTCGTGGTCCTGGTGATCTTTATGTTCCTGCGCAATCTGACGGCGACGCTGATTGCATCCATCGCGCTGCCGATTTCGGTAATCGGCACGTTCAGCGCGATGTATCTGCTGGGGTTCAGCCTGAACAATTTGTCCCTGATGGCCCTGACGCTGTCGGTCGGCTTCATCGTCGACGACGCCATCGTGATGCTGGAGAACATCGTCCGGCACCGCGAAAAAGGCCTGTCCGGCAGACAGGCGGCGCTGATCGGATCGCGCGAAGTGGGATTCACGATCGTGTCCATGACGGTGTCGCTGGTCGCGGTCTTCATACCGATTATTTTCATGGGCGGCATGGTCGGGCGGCTGCTGAACGAATTCGCCCTGACAATCGTCGCGGCCGTCCTCGCATCGGGCGTGGTGTCGCTGACGCTCACGCCGATGATGTGTTCCCGTTTCATCCGCTCCGACACGGAGGTGAAGCATGGCCGGATTTACCTGTGGAGCGAGGCGGTTTTCAACCTCATGCTGAGCGGATACGCCATGGGCCTTCGTTGGTGTCTGAGGCATCGTTTCATCGTGCTGTTGTCCTTTGTCGCGACCATTGTGGCGACAGTGTATCTCTATTCCGTGATTCAGAAGGATTTCCTGCCGGCCGAGGATACCGGGCGGCTCATTGCGCGGACCCAGGCGGGTGACGACGCGTCCTACGACGCGCTGGTCGCCTATCAGAAGCAGGTTGCCCAGCTCGCCACCGCCGATCCGAATATCGATGAGGTCCTGGCGCGCGCCGGGGGCGCCAACGCATCGCGTACGAACAACCAGGGCTTCCTGCTGATGCGCATCAAGTCGCGCGATCTGCGTCCGGAAAAGGACATCAACAAAATCGTGCAAACGCTTCGGCGCAAGCTCAATACGGTTCCCGGTATCCGGGTCTTCGTGCTGAACCCCCCGGCAATCCGTGTCGGCGGGCGTCTGAGCAATGCCGACTATCAGTACACCATGCAGGATCTGGATCTGGACAAATTATATAAGTGGGTCCGCATCATGGAGGCGGAAATCGGCCGGTTACCGGGTTTCCAGGACGTGACCAGCGATCTGAAAGTCACCAGCCCGTCAGTGATGGTCAGGATCGACCGTGACCGCGCCTCGGCCCTCGGCGTTCAGGCGCAGGCCGTCGAGGCCGTGCTCGCCGCCGCTTTCGGGTCACGCAGGATTTCGACGATATATACTGCGTCGAGCCAGTTCCCGGTTGTCCTTGAAGTGCATCCCGATCACCAGCAGAAAATCAGCGACCTGTCGCGGCTCTTCGTTCCATCGAATACCGGAAAGCAGATCCGGCTCGATGCGGTCACGACCGTCAGCAACGAGGTCGCGCCGCTCAAGATCAGCCATCAGGGACAGTTGCCGGCGGTAACCCTGTCGTTCAACCTGGCGCCCGATGTGTCGCTGGGAACCGCAATCGACCGAATACGGGCGCTCCAGGGCCGTCTCGGCATGCCCGGATCGGTCGCCACGCGTTTTGGCGGCACGGCGGAAGCCTTTGAATCCTCTCTCGAGAATATGGGCCTGCTGCTGTTCATGGCGGTGGTGGTGGTCTATCTCGTGCTTGGCGTTCTGTACGAGAGCTTCATCCATCCGCTGACGATCATGTCCGGCCTTCCGGCGGCGGCGCTAGGCGCGCTGCTGGCGTTGCAGGCCTTCGGTCTGTCGCTGACGCTTTATTCCTTTGTCGGCATCATCATGCTGGTCGGTATCGTGAAGAAGAATGCGATCATGATGATCGATTTCGCCCTGCAGGCGCAGAGGACCGAGGGCAAGGACCCGGAGGCCGCGATTTACGAGGCCTGCTTGCTGCGCTTCCGGCCAATCATGATGACGACCTTCGCCGCGCTGGCGGGCTCGCTTCCGATCGCGTTTGGCCATGGCGCCGGCGCCGAGGCGCGCGCGCCGCTCGGCATCACCGTGGTCGGCGGGCTGGCCGTATCGCAGCTCATCACGCTGTTCCTGACGCCGGTCATTTATCTCTATCTGGAAAAACTGCGGCATCTCGGCCGCGGGAAATCCGACCGACCGGCGCCGGCGCCGGCGCCGCTTGGGCAACCCGCAAAGGTGGGGGAAGCAGAGGCCGGAGACTAGTGGTACAAATCTGACGGATGAGTCCGTCTGGTTCCGCAGGTTCCTGCGATAAACTACGGAATTGGGCGGTACCAAGCGTTAGAAACGAACCACTAGAGGAGGGATTCTCAGACCTCGGCCCACAGGCGATAAAGATTGGACCGGGCCTTGTCCAGAGTCATGAAAGTCTTGTTTTCATTGGCCGTGCCCGGCGGAATCTGGCGATGCAGCCAATCAAGCGCCATCCACATATCGGTCAAAACCTGCCGCTGTTCAGGATCCGGCACGATGCTTTGCATCCACAGGATCGCCACCCGCCTTACCCCGCGGGTCACAAGCTCAACACGGTGGTAATTCGCCGTGGGATAAAGAATGGCGTCGCCTGGGTTGAGCTTGAAACTCTGCGGCGCCGAATCCGTGTTGATCACAAGCTCGCCGCCGTCATAGGTTGCGGGGTCTTCCAGAAATATGGTCATCGAGAGATCAGCCCGGATGGGGTCGCCAGCCTGGAAGCCCATGATCGTATTATCCACATGATCGCCGTAAAACATCCCGACTTCATATCGCGAAAAAAGGCAATCCATGATTTTCCTGGGCATGGCCAGCGTCTGAAAAGTCGGATGACGCCACAGGATGTCCTTGATGACATTGCGGTATTTGAGATTGACCTCACTGTTATCCTGTAACTCGCGGTTGTTCTTGACCTGGGCATTGTTGCCCGCCGTCGCTTTTCCGTCGGAAAAATGTTCCAGCTCCGTCGCCTGAACGATTTCCCGCGCCAATTCGGCGGGAATGATTTGTTGGAATGGAACAATCATTGTCGGTGCCCCTGCGCCGATCAAGTTTCCGCCAGCAGGCGGATAAGATTGGACCGCGCCTTGCCAAGGAATTTGAGACCGTCGTTTTGAGTGTGCCGCCCCGCCGGATCCAGGGCTTTAAAATCATTCAATGTTACCCACATTTCGGTCAGGATTTCGCGTTCGCGAGTCCCGCGTACCGCGCTTTGGATGCCACAGATCGCGACCCGGCACTCGCCGCCCGATACCGGGGCCATTGTGTAAAAATCGGTCGCCGGAAAGATCACGGCGTTCCCCGCGGGGAGCTTTACCGGCATCGGCACGGTCGAGGAATCCATGATCAGTTCCCCCCCGCCATAACGACTGGGATCGCTCAAAAAGACAACGCAGACCGCATCGACCCTCATGGCTTGCGGCATGCCAAGCTGGAACAACGAGGTGTCCATCCGCTCCTGAACGACCGAGCCCGGAATCCGGCGGTCAAATTGAAACGGCGTCAGGGCTGTTGGCAGGATCGCATTCACGAAGGGGTCATGAGACATCAGGGCGGAACCGATCGCGCCTCCGTGTTGTTCACGAAGCGGATAGGTGGACTCTTCGCCGTCTTTCACGCCCGAAAAATCCGCCAAAATTGCAGATATCTGGTCCGCACGAAGTACGTTTTGCAGCAGCACGATCATGAATTTACACTCACCGGATGATCCCCTGCCATGCGCAAACCTATTCATTTGTATTTTATCGGGCCACTATATCAATTGGGAGAGAGATGTCGATCATCCCGAGCGCGGGACGCTTTCGGACGAAATTTCCCCCCTATGTATAAATCTGAACCAGCAGAACAAATCGGTCTGGCGTCACGCTATCGGTTTCGTGTTAGTCTTTTGGAAAAGGATGTCAGGGAAGGATAGCTTTATGGATCAGTCTTATGACGGGCTGCGTTCTTTTCTGGCCCAATGCGAAGAGCTCGGCGAACTCCGTACGATTACCGGCGCCGACTGGAATCTGGAAATCGGCGCCCTTACCGAGTCTACATCGGAGTTGATCCCCGAGCCCCCTGCCCTGTTGTTCGACAAGATCAAGGGCTACCCGGAAGGGTACCGCGTTCTCAGCCTGGCCATGGCGTCGCGGGTGCGAACCGCGCTGGCGCTGCGCCTGCCGACCGACATGCCGACCATGGGACTGGTGCGCGAAGCAGCAACCCGCGTAAAAAACGCGCCGTCGGTTCCGCCCAACGAGGTGGAAAGCGGGCCGGTGATGCAGAACATCATGCGGGACAATGAAGTCGATCTGTTCAAGTTTCCCTCGCTGCATGCCCACCGCCCCGATGGCGGACGCTATATCGGCACCGGCGACACGCTGATCAACCGTGATCCCGACTCCGGTTTCGTCAATATGGGCACCTACCGGATGCAGATTCACGACAAGAACCTGCTCGGTCTGTGGCAGAGCCCGGGCCAGCAGGGTCGGCTGATTGCCGAGCGCTATTGGAAAAAGGGCGAGGCCTGCCCGGTGGTGATCACCTTCGGCGGCGACCCGCTCCTGCTGATGGCGTCCTATACCAAGTTCGCCTGGGGGGTGTCCGAACTGGAAGGCGCGGGCGGCATTCTGGGCCATCCGGTCGATGTCATCAAGGGACCCCTGACCGGCCTGCCGATCCCGGCCCATGCGGAAATCGCCATCGAAGGCGAAATCCCGCCGCCCGAACTGGAATCCCACGAAGAAGGCCCGTTCGGTGAATGGACCGGCTATTTCGCGGGCGGCACGGTGGGGACCGGCGAAAACCAGCCGGTGATCCGGGTCAAGGCGATCTATCACCGGGACAATCCGATCCTGCTGAACATGGCGCCCCAATGGCCGGGCGCGCCGCATCACGGCATCCGCTTTGAAGGCGGCATCATGTGGGACCAGTTGGAGGCCGCCGGCGTGCCGGGGATCACGGGCGTCTATGTCCATAACGCGTTTTGCGCCGTCGTCGCCATTGAACAACGCTATGCCGGCCATGCCAAACAGGCGGGAATGGCGGCGCTGAGCTGTTCGGTCGCCGCGCGCAACGGCCGGTTTATCGTCGTCGTCGATGAAGATATCGACCCGTCCAACATGAAGGAAGTCTGGTGGGCCATGACCTCCCGGGTAGACCCCGCGACGGATATTCAGACCGTGGATAATTGCTGGGCCAGCCCGCTGGACCCGCGCATGCCGCCCGATCTCAGCAAGAACGGGCCACATGTGAACTCCCGCGCGATTTTTTACGCGGTCCGGCCCTGGGAATGGCGCGATGAATTCCCCATGGTCAACCGCATCGACCCGGACCAGCGCGAGGCAATGATCGAGAAATACAAATCAATCTTACCGTTCCCGTCATAATAAAAGATCGCCAAACGGGAACAAACCACGACAAGGAGGAAATCAATGTTCAAACCAACAATGACGGCAATCGCCTTGACGGCGGCGACAGTTTTGCTTTCCGGCGCGGCCACGGCCCAGGACGCCATCCGGTTCGGAACATCCAGCGTCGGCAGTCTGTTCTACACCCTGGCGATCGGCGCCTCCGAGGTGATCCACAAACACGCAAATATCAACGCCAACGTGGAACCCGTGGGTGGATCAACGGCCAGCCTGCATGCGCTGAGCGCGAAAAAAATCGAACTCGCCATGGCCAATTCATTCGCGTCGTTTTCGGCCTATTACGGAAAATATAAATTCAAGAAACCCGTCGAGGTCAGGCTGGTCATTCAGGGTCAGCCCAACTACCGATCGCTTGTGGTGCGCCGGGCCGCCAACATCAAGACAGCCGCCGACCTCAGGGGGAAGATCATCATCGGCAAGCGCCGCGCGCTGCCGGAAAACGAGTTGGTGATGAACGCCATGATGAAGGTGCTGGGTCTTGGCGAGGGCTCGATCAAGTTGGTGGCGACGACCAATTCACCGCAAATGTACAAGGCGCTCCGCGTCGGCAGCGTCGACGGGGCGATCATCCCCTACAGCCCGAAATCCGCGCCGCTCATGAAACAATTGCAGGACAATGTGATCGAGTTCTTCGATCTTCCCGAGGCCAAGCGCGACGAGGCAATGAAACACATACCGAAAGCGTTCTATGCCCAGACGTTCAAACCGGGAACCTTCAAGGATCATACCAAGCCGATTCACGTCTTCGGACTGAGCACCTATCTGGTGTCCCGGCCCGACGTATCCAATGAAATCATCTACAAGATCACCAAGGCGATCGATGAGAACACCAAGGAGTTCGCCACCTATCACAAGGCGGCGGCACTCTATACCGGCAAGCGGACGCTGGCCAACTTCAAACTGCCGCTGCATGACGGCGCCATCAAATACTTCAAGGAAAAAGGCAAATGGACCGCGGCCCACGCCAAGCTTCAGGCCGCACTTCTCAAACACTAATCAACCGGGCCCATGGTGAACGGACAGGGAAAATTCAAATTGGCTTTCCCTGTCCGGGCTCTCCTGTCTGATCCCGTCAGATTTCCTGTCCACCAGCGGTTCCACCTGGTAGCGACCAACACGCCGAGATAGATTCCGTGCAACGCACTAAAATTCTCGTTTGGTTTACGTCCCTGATTGCGGTCTACCATTTTATCGTGGTGGCCCAGTTGCCGACATGGTTCAGGTTATTCATTCCCCATAACGTCCATCTGGCGGTCAGCATCCTGAGCGCGCTGATCCTGATCTTCCTGCTGTTGCCGGCAAGCGGCGGAAAGCACGGAGAAGACACCGAAGCCTCGGGCCGGTTCCGCCATGTGCCGTGGTATGACTGGGTCCTGATGGGTTGCGGGATCATCGGGGCCGGTTACGTGATCGTCGACCATGAAGCCATTCTTGATTATGGCGAATTCGGATATCTCGACGCCAAGGGGATCGTTCTGGCGGTCCTGCTGGCCGTGCCGGTGCTGGAAGGCGTGCGCCGCACCACCGGCTGGGCGCTGCCGATCATCATCATGTTTTTCGTCGGCCTCACCCTGTTCCAGCAACATCTGCCAGGCTTGCTATACGGGCGCGGATATCCGCCGGAACGCATGCTGTATGCGGCCTATGTGGGAGACGCGGGCATCTTCGGCCTGCCGCTCGGCATCGCGGCCAATATCGCCATTGTCTTTTTGACATTCGGCGCATTGATGGAAGCCGCCGGCGCGAGCCGCTGGTTCATGGACATGGCCCTGGCCCTGACCGGATGGTCACGCGGCGGTCCGGCCAAGGCCGCCGTGGTGGCGAGCGCCATGTTCGGCTCGATCTCGGGCTCCCCATCGGGCAATTCCGCGACCACCGGCGTATTCACCATCCCCATGATGAAACAGATCGGTTACACGCCGGCATTTGCGGCCGCGGTGGAGGCCGTGGCATCCACGGGCGGCATCATCCTGCCGCCGGTCATGGGGGCGATCGCCTTCATCATGGCCGAATGGATCGAGGTGTCCTACGCGTCCATCGTGATCGCCGCCGCCGCGCCGGCCGGGCTGTATTTTCTGATTGTCTTCGTTTCGGTCCATCTGCAGGCCCACAAGGACGGGATCAAACCCCTGCCCCGCTCTGAATTGCCCGAATTCTGGCCGTCCTTTACGCGCGGCTGGTATTACCTGATCCCCATGGGGGCGCTGGTTTACTTCCTGGTCTTCGCCGCCTATCCGCCCGGCACGGCCGGCATCTACACCTGCGGCTTCGTGCTGGCGGTCAGCTTCCTGTCGAAAGACCGGGCCAATTGGCTGACGCCGACCCGCATCATGGGAGCGCTCGACGAAGGGGTCCGGCGCTGGATCACCATCGCCGCGATCACCGCATCGGTCGGCATCATGATCGGCGCGTTGGAGCTTTCCGGCGTCGGCATAAAATTTTCGCGCTTCATCGTCGATATCGCCGGCGGCGACCTGACCACGACACTGATCCTTGTCGGGATCGTCAGCCTGATCGTCGGCATGGGGCTGGATGCGACCCCCGCCTATATCACCCTGGCGACGCTGATGGCGCCGGCGCTGATCCGGCTTGGCGTGCCGGATATGGCGGCCCATCTCTTCGTGATCTATTGGGGGCTCGCATCGTTCTATACGCCGCCCACCTGTATCGCGGTCTTCGTGACGTCGTCCATTGCGAACAGCAAGATATGGCCAACGGGCTGGGAAGCCATGCGTCTTGGTATAGCAGCCTTCCTGATCCCGTTCGCCTTCGTCTACAACCCGGGCCTGCTGATGAACGGCACCGTCGTCGATATCGTCCTGTCCATCGTGACGGCGGCAATCGGGGCCACAATGCTGGCATCGGGCATCAGGGGATACGCATTTTCGCTGCTGAACCCGGTGCAGCGCGTATTGATGTTCGGCGGCGGGCTGTTGATGATCGCGCCGGGCTGGCAAATGCCGCTGATCGGGATCGCAATCGGAATCGCCCTGGTAACGCCCGGCCTGTTGCGGCAACGGGCGGCGGCAGCCGGCTAAAAAGAAACGCGTCAGCCGCCCCGAGTCCCGGATTACGTCGGCGACGGCACAGACTCCGACGGAAACCCGGCGTTCTTCCATTGCGGGAAGCCATCCTCCAACCGGCGCGCCGCATAACCCTTGCCGCGCAGCAGTTCGACCGCCTCGTAAGCAAGGGCGCAATAGGGGCCACGGCAATAAGCAATAATTTCAATATCTTCTGGAAACTTGCTAAGCCCTTCTTTAAAGCTTTCCAACGGAAAATTGATTGCGCCCGTAACATGGCCGGCGGCAAATTCCACGGCGGGTCGAACGTCGATCACCGTCGCCTGGCCGTTGCGGATCCGGGTCAGCAATTCCTCGCGCGACAGTTCCTCGAGGGAATCCCGGGACATGAAATGTTCCTCGGCGATTTTCTGGACCTCCGCCATGTTGCTTTCCGCGATATGGCGCAGCGAATCGAGCAATTCAATCACCGCCTCGTCCGCCAGACTGCAATAGACCCGCTGACCTTCCTTGCGCCCGACCACCAGCCCGACCCGGCGCAAATGCTGGAGATGCTGCGACGTATTGGCGACCGATAATCTCAGAATGCCCGCCAATTCCTCGACGCTGCGTTCCCCCTGGGCCAGCAAATCGATCAGTTCAAGGCGATGCCCATTGCCGATGGCTTTTCCGATCAGGGCGAAATGGGAAAATACGGTTCGCCGGGGCATTTCATTTGACATGGGACCATCCGATAATATAATAATCAATTGATTACTTGAATATTATCCCGAAGTCAACGGGCCTGATACATCCACTCCCGGATCCGGGCCCTATAGAACCAGTAGTGGCGTCAAAATGACCAACGAAATCACCCATCCCAATTCCCGCCGAAATGTCATGCTGCTGGCGCTCTGCCAGGCCCTGTTCATGACCGCAACGTCGGCGGTCGGCGCAATGGGTGTTTTGGTCGGCGATCTGCTGGCGACAGACAAGGCGCTTTCAACCCTGCCACTGGCGTTCCAGTTCGGCGCCATGATGTTCATCACGATTCCCGCCTCCATGTACATGAAACGGTTTGGCCGGCAGGTCGGTTTCATTACCGGCACGATGATCGGCATCACCGGCGCTGTGATCGCGACCTATGCGATCATCTCAACCAATTTCTGGCTGTTCTGTTTCGGGCTGATCTTCCTCGGCAGTTTCAACGGCGTTTCGCAATATTTCCGCTTTGCTGCCGCGGAAGTCTCCAGCCTCGAATTTCGCCCCAGAGCAATC
>CALGIA010000057.1 GCA_937916005.1 uncultured Rhodospirillaceae bacterium | reverse complement strand
GGGTTGAGCAGAAAATGCCTGTCATCGCCGGGGATCCGGGCCGAAATATGGTTGAAGATCAAGGATGTGGTCCAGTTATGCATGTCCGCCAACCGATAGGCGGCGGCGAGTTGCACGCGCATATCCCATTCCGCATCGCTGACCCGCCCCATGAGAGAGGGAACTTCCGGGTAGCTGATATCCTCAGTCACGGAGCTATTCATGATGATCCTCTTTTCGTCATGTGGATATGTTCGATCCCGGCTTCCTCGAATATAGAACCTTCCGCGACAAAGCCCAGTTCCGTGTAGAACCGCTGCACCGCGACCTGGGCATTCAGCGCCATGGGTGGCGGGGTGTTATCCATGATGTGAATCATCAGCACGCGGCCGATGCCCCTGCGCCGGTGCGGTTTGAGGATCGCGACCCGCTCGATCTTCGTGCCGCCCGTGGACAGCGTGCGCGTTCGGGCCGTCCCGACGGCAATACCGCCTGTAACGGCGAGATATTGCCGGCACTTCTCGTCCAGCCCGTCGATTTCCTCGGCTTCGGAAACCCCCTGTTCGACGCAGAATACAGCCCGGCGGATCGCGAAGGCGGCGTCCAGATCCTGGCTTGACAGGCGCTCCGGGTCGGTTCCGATTTCAATGATTTGTGTTTTGAGCATCTTTCTTCATCTGGTCATGGACCGGAGCCGGTCGCGAGGCTATTTTCTGCAATCACTGCCGCTGATCTTGGCGGCACAAATATTTTATGGAGAATCGTCCTTATCATGAAGGTTTTTGCTACTGCCGCTGTCCTGCGCAAGGGCTCTTTTAACCGTAAACTGATCAATCTCGCCGCAAATAAGATGCGCGAAGACGGCCACGAGGTCGATCTTGCCGATTTCGCCGAGTTCGATATGCCGTTGTATAACGGCGATATCGAGAAAACCCCCGATGGCGCACTCGAACTTGCCCGAAGGATAAGCGAAGCCGATGCTTGCGTGATCTCGATTCCAGAATACAACTACTCCCTTCCCGGGATTCTTAAAAATGCGATCGACTGGTTGTCGCGCATGGATGATGTCCCCGTGGCCGGCCGCACCATGAGCCTGATTTCCGCGTCGCCGTCTCTGGTCGGCGGCAATCGGGGTCTCTGGCAGGCGCGTATCCCGCTGGAATGCATGGGCGCCTGGCTCTATCCGGGGATGTTTTCGCTGGCCATGGCGGCCAAGGCCTTCAATGACGACGGAACGCTTGTGGATCCGGCGCTGGAAGAACGTCTCGTATATGTTCTCCGGGATTACCTCACCGTGACCGCCGCCCATAATGCCCGCTAGACCAACAGGAGTTAGGAGTTAAGACCATGGAAAAAAATTATGCCGAGGCCCGGGCCAATGTTCTGCGGGATCTGGATGGGCTGCGTGTCGATGTGGATGTGGACAAAAGGATCGGCACGCTGATCCTCGACCGTCCTCCGCTGAACATCGTGTCCTATCTGGGGCGGTCGCAAATCCGCGCCATCATCGAAGCCATGGATGAAGACGACGATGTGGGCGTGATCGTGATCCGGGGCGCGAACGGCGTGTTCACGTCCGGCGGCGACGTCAAGAATTTCCCTAAAATCCCGAAGAACGGCATGTCCGATCTGGCCGACAATATCGGCGCCCCCGAACGGGCGAATAAACCGGTGATCGCGGCGCTGGAAAAATACTGCATGGGCGTGGGATTCGAACTGGCGCTGGCGTGTGATTTCCGCCTGGCCACCGAGGATTGCGTCGTGGCCCTGCCGGAAAGCGCCATCGGCCAGATGCCGGGCTCGGGCGGCAGCGTGCGTATCGCGCGTATCGCAGGCCTGACCCGCGCCAAGGACATGGTGATGCTGGGCAAACGGATCCCGGCGCCCCAGGCCAAGGATTGGGGACTCATCAGCGAGACCGCCGCCGATAGCGACGCCCTGACCGCTCTGATCGAGGATTACGCCGCCAAGCTCAATGCCTTGGCGCCGATTGCTCTGCATTCACTCAAGCGTGTGCTGAACTCGGCCTATGATTCGAGCCTCAAGGTCGCCATGGAAGTGGAAGGAAATTCCTACGAAAAAATCCGCTCGACCGAGGATTACGCGGAAGGGATCGCCGCCTTTTCCGAAAAACGCAAAGCCGATTACAAGGGGCGGTAGGATAATCGGATAACTGAATGGGGAGAGACATCATGGTGACCCGCAAAAACATCAACGCCGAAGCGATTTTCACCCGGGAGGTCGACGGCAAGCCTATGTTTCCACATGCGGTTTCGATTGAGGGGAAGCGGTTGATCTGTCTTTCCGGACAGCTTGCCTGGGACAAGGACGGCAACACGGTGGGGCCGGGCGACATGCGGGCCCAGTTCCGGCAGGTGGGCGAAAATATCAAGGCGGCGCTGGAAGCCGCCGGCGCCGGGCTTGAGGGTATCATCAAGACCAACACCTATGTCACCGATATGGATGCGTTTTTCCAATGCGTCGATATACGGGCTGAATATTTTGGCCCCGGTTTTCCCTGTTCGACCACGGTCGAGATTTCCCGTCTGGCGGATCCGGACGCGATGATTGAAATCGAGGCGATGGCCGTGGTCGATAGCTGAGCGCCGTCACGGCGCTTCCGGATCGTCTTCCGAAATATGGGGCAGGGCGAGATACTCATCGCCCTGCATTTCCAGCAGGCGTGACACCGCGCGCTGAAACGGGGCCGCGCCGTCTCCGTCGGGAAAGATTTCATCGGGCGCGACTTCCGCCGAGCACACCAGATTGACGTTGTGCTCATAAAGGCTGTCCATCAGCAGGATGAAGCGCTGGGCTTCATTGCGCCGCGATGGTTCCAGACAGGGAATGCCCGACAGGATCAGCGTATTGAATTTCTTGGCGATCGCCAGATAGTCGGCGGCGGCCAGTGGGCGGTTACATAATTCCTCAAACGTGAAACGCGCGACGCCCCGGGCGCTGACCGGGACCGTTACCTTGCGGCCCTGCACCGAAATTTCGTCTTCCATCGCATGGGCGCCCGCGGTGAGTTGCTCGAACGCGTAATCAAGCGCGGAGTCGGATTCGGGACTGATCGGCGTGTGATAGAGCCGCATGGCGCGGAGACTTTCACGCCGGTAATCGAATTCACCGTCCAGTTCCAGCACGTCGAGCTTTTCAGCCAACAGGTCAATGAACGGCAAAAACCTGTCGCGCTGGAGCTTGCCTTTATACAAGTCGGTCGGGGCGGTGTTGCTGGTCGCCACCACCACGATTCCGGCATCGAACAGGCCCCGGAAAAGCCGGCCCAGAATCATTGCGTCGGCGATGTTGTCGACCTGAAATTCATCGAAACATAACAGCCATGTTTCGGCTGCAATGTCGGCGGCCACGATGCCCAACGGGTCGCGCTCACCGCCCCCTTTTCGAATTTCATGAAGCGCCCCGTGAACCTCCAGCATGAATTCATGAAAATGAACGCGGCGTTTATGCTCTATATCGACGGTGTCATAGAAAATATCCATCAACATGGATTTGCCGCGCCCGACGCGCCCGAAAATATACAGCCCCTGGGGTGCGGGGTCCCGTTGCCGGCGGCTTAACCCAAGCCGGTCCCGCCACGAGCCGGATCCGTTGGACGGCTGGTAATCATGAACCGCGTGGTGCAGACCCTGCAGCTTTTCAGCGGCCAGCGCCTGCGCGTCATCATGCTGCAGATGCTCGTCGTGGCATAAAGCCCGGTATGCGAATATGGGTCCGTCGGTCATAGGGGAAATTGACGCGTGAATTCAGAATAAAGGGTGAATGGAATTTCGATTTCTGCGTTCAATTAGCCCAATCCAAGGCACGGTGCAATCAAACCCTATTGAGTAACGCCCCAATCGACGTCCAGCGATTTCAACCAGCGTCGATAAGCCACGCTGAATTTGTCGGCGCGGATATGAAGCTCGGCATCCAGATTCAGGGGAATTTCATAAGGGCGTTGGGACTCGACGATCCACTTGTCCTGGGCAAAGACCTGGTCCTGGCGGTCGGTGATCTGGGCGTCGGTGAGGTCTTCTCCGAAATTGATCGCCACATGGAGCCACACCAGGCAATCATCGGGCGCCAGCGGGGTCAGGGTCAGCAACATGCAGAACAGATTTCCTTCACCGGTGTCCTTGGAGAAATAGGCGGTGAAGGGCCGCAGGACCCGATAGCTGTATCTGGCCATCAAGGGAATGCCCCGGTGATCGGCGAATGGCTGGAACACTTCCACCGGGCTGGTGTGCAGCCCGTTCTCATCGGTGATCACATCGTAATCGACGAACTCGTCAGGTTTGTCCGGGTCGCCGTTCATCATGGGATGAACAAAGGGGAAGTGGGGCACATCGATGAAGTTCTCGATGGTCCGGTAGGGATTGCCATGGAACTCATACGGCCCGGTGATGAGTTTGCGGAACCCGGCATTGTCATATTCGGGGAAGGGCGGAAGCTCGTGGGCCGGTTCGCCCAGGGACGCCCAGATAAACCCATAGGCTTCCGTCGCCCGGTAGACCACGGCGCGGGCCTGGGCCGGCGGCTGGGTGTTGGGCTGGGCCGGAATATGGGTGCAGATTCCGCCCTTGTCATATCGCCAACCGTGATAGGGGCAGGCAAGCTGGCCGTCCTTGATCTGGCCCAGTGAAAGCCGGGTGCCGCGATGGGCGCAGAGGTCTTTCCATGCGATCACCTGACCGTCCTGCCGCCATAGAACCAGATTTTCATCGAACAGGCGGGCCGCAAGGATGCCGCCTTCCTCCAGGTCGCTGGAGCGCCCGACCGTGTACCAGTCGTTCACGATGACAGGGTCATCGATCATTATTACTGGGCCGCCTGCGCCGCCCGGACCGCAACATGCGAGCCGTCGAAGGCGGGCGCGATGTCGGCCATGAAGCGGTCCATCTGTTCGCGCACCATGGAGTCGGGCTTTCTTGCATAGTTGAAATACAACATGACTTCTTCGACCCCCAGCGCCTCGACCTCCTTGAGCCGATTGATGATTTTTTGCGGTGATCCGACCAGGATTGAATGGGTGCTGAGATCTTCCTTTTTGATGTCGGCCAGCGCTTCGCGGATTTTCTGATAATAGGCCATTGTCGGGGGCAGTTTGCCGGCCGGAGCTGATCTCGACCGCAACCCGGACATGGTGAAATAATCGATCAGACCGTCGGTCGCGAAATATTCGTCTTCCGGCGCATCGCCGATATGGATGAAATAGCTGATCTTGATGCCGCGGGGGGTGCGTCCGGCCTTGATGCAAATTTCGCGATACGCGTCGATGGCCTGATCCAGCCCACCGAAAACCAGCGAGGCCGCGAATGGCGCCAGCATCAAATTCCAGTCGTGCCGCGCCGCCAGTTCCATGGAGAACCGCGAGAAGGAACCCATATAGGGCCGGAAAGGATTCTGTGCCGGCCTGGGACAGACCTCCAGGTTTTCCGCCTGATAATACTTGCCCTGAAAGGTCACCGGACCGTCTTCGTTCCAGCACAGGGTAAGCAGTTCCAGCCCCTCGTCGAAGATCTCCGCTGATTGCTGATAGTCCACGTCGAAGGGCACATATTCGTGCATGTCATAACCGCGCCCCGTGGCGAAATCGACACGTCCGCCGGAAAGTTGGTCCAGGCTCGCCCATTCCTCGGCCACTTGAACCGGATGATGAATGGGCAGCACAACCACCGCCGGGCCAAGCCGGATCCGATTGGTCAGCGCGGCGATATTGGCATGCACCATGCTGGGCATGGGCACGCAGCCGCGCCGATTGAAATGATGTTCGCCGATCCATGCGGAATGCATGCCGATGTGTTCCGCATAGACCGACTGGTCGCGGATTTCCATCATGAATTGCCCAGCGGTTCGCGGATTGTCGGGGTAGCGGTTATCGCTGAGCGTAAAGTATCCGAATTCCATTTCCCGGTTCTCCTGATCGGGTTGCATCATGGTCTGGCGCGGCATATTCACGTTTATTATCCACGTCATGCCGGGCGATTTCCAGAATGATCTTTTTCAGGATGGCGTCCGCGAAATTCCGGCGGTCATCTGCCTTTATGACGAACGATCCGGGGCCGCCGATGACCGACCGCCGGTAATATTCATCCAGATCAGGCATCATGGGCCGGTTGATCACCAGGCCATTGACGGTAATCCGGAGCGCCACCGCCGCATCCCGGGCGTCTTCGACCTCCGGGCCGACGGTGTTCGGACCATCGCCCGAGACATCGATCACCCGGCGCGTTCCCTCAAAGCTGTTGTTTTCCAGGGCGGCGGTGGCGAAGGCGACGGCCTCGCCGATCGCGTTGCCGCCCGGGCAGGACATCCGTTTCAGGGCGAGAATTTTCGCGCCGAAAGCCGTTGCCTCGGATCGGTTGGAAATCCGCGCCCAATCCACGCTTAGTGTCGCGCAGCCATCGGCGGCGAATTCGATATAGGCCACGGCGATGGATCGCAGAAACCCCGATCCGATGGCCTTCAGAACCTTGGGATGGGTGAGGGCGTCCGCATAGCCCTGACGCTGCAGCCGCATTTCGTCGTCATCAATGCTGCC
Source organism: uncultured Rhodospirillaceae bacterium (assembly GCA_937916005.1). GTDB lineage: Bacteria > Pseudomonadota > Alphaproteobacteria > MPNO01 > MPNO01 > CALGIA01. Next base: position 3,380 of record CALGIA010000057.1, on the reverse strand, counting down.
CGACGCATCGACGACAAAGGCGAGTTCAAGGTCGACCGCCTGATCCCGCGCCTGGTCTTGAGCTGGGGCGGGCGAAGCCATAATCAGCAATAGTAACAGCGCGCTCGAGATGCCTCTGTTCACAATGGATTCACCGAATTGTGGTTGTCGCGACCCAGATCGTATCAGATATTTTCAGCATACCATTATTTGGTTGCAGATTCTTGTCAACGAGGCGCCCATTCCCTATATGAGTAGTCCTAAAAAGTCTGGCGGCATCGCCATCGCGTTCGGCAACCGGGCCTTTCGTACCTATACCCTGGGCAGCATACCGTCGACCGTTGGCACCTGGGTTCAGCGTCTCGGCGTCATGTGGCTTGCCTGGACCCTGACCCACAGCGCGACCTGGCTGGGCGCGATCGGCTTTGCCGATATGTTTCCGGTCATGGTGGTGGGGCCCTTGGCCGGCGCCTTCGCCGACCGGCTGGACCGGCTTGTTGTGGCCCGTATTCTTCAGTGTTTTCATATGCTTCAGTCATTGACGCTGGTGATACTTACCGCGACGGGCTTGATTACAATCGAGCTTCTGTTCGCCCTGACGATTGTTTCCGGCATCCTCGTTGCCAGTTTCCAGCCCTTTAGACAATCGATTATCGCGAACATGGTGGAGGGGACGGAATTGCCGGCGGTCATCGCCGTGAACTCGGCGGTGTGGCATGGCTCGCGCTTCGTCGGCCCCGCGATTGCCGGCGTCGTGATCGCCAATTGGGGGGTGGTTCCGGCCTTTGCCATCAACGCGGTATCCTATCCCATATTCATATACGCGCTGTTTCGGATTCAAATGGCGCCCAGACCCATTGTTCTGCGGTCGGTCGCTGAAGTGCCGCGAGAAATTCTCGACGGCCTGCGGTATGCGTTTTCCCATCGGGGCATCGCGCCGGTATTGATCATTTTATTTGCCATGGCATTTTTCGGCCGTCCGGTGATGGAGCTTTTGCCCGGATTTGCGTCCGAGGTATTTGGCCGTGGGGCCGACGGATTGGCCTGGCTGACCTCGGCGGCGGGCCTCGGTGCGATGATCACCGGCATCTGGTTCGCCCAATGGGGCAGGGCGGCATGGCTCACCAGTCTTGTCATGTTGAGTATTGCGGTGCTTGGGGCGTCACTGACGATATTTGCACTGACCGAAACTTTCTGGGTTGGCGTCGTTGTTCTCGCGATTGTGGGCGCGGCGTCCACCCTTGGCGGCATCACCACCCAGACAACGGTTCAATCGCTCGTGGTCGATCAGATGCGCGGCCGGGTAATGTCGATCTATGGCATGATCTGGATAGGCGCACCTGGGGTCGGGGCGTTGCTGGCGGGAATATTGGCCGATGAAGTGGGCATGAACTGGCCGATCGTCGGCACTGGCGGGTTCTGCCTGCTGGCCTGGTTGTGGGCCTTAACCCAACACGGGATCATTGCCGACGCACAATTGGAAAAACAGAATGAGATATGAAACGCCGCAACCATTCACCGTAAGGTCCGCGACCATCGACGATGTGGTGGATCTGGTCGAACTGGGAAACCGCCTGGAAGGCGAAGCCGAATTCATGCTTGGTTCGGCGGTTGATCCGGTAAGCGGCACCCGATTGATCAAGGCGTCCCTCGAACAGGAAATCCCCGGCCAACCGCGTTCCAGGGCATTTGTAGCGGAAACAGGCGGCGCCATTGTCGGGCTTTGTCTGTGCCGCGAGCTGTCCCACCAGGCCCAGAAAGGCATTGTGCAGCTTGGTCTTGGGGTGGATGAAAAGCTTCGGCGACAGGGTATGGGGCTGGCGCTGACGGAATTTGCGCTGGACTGGGCGTCGCGCGCTGGTGTTCATCGCGTCCAGTTGACCGTGGTCAAGGCGAATACGCCTGCGGTGGCGTTATATGAGCGGGCCGGGTTTGTGGTCGAGGGATCGCTCAGCCGCGCGGCAAGGATCGATGGCCGACAGCACGATTTATACGTGATGGCATGGTTGTCGCCTGACAACGCCGGCGGGTAATTGACCCCGAAGGCCAAAGTTGCGACAAGCGACGGGTAATAAGGAGATACGGCAAGCATGGCGGCTAAAAATTTACATGACCGGGTTCTGGTGGTCGGCGGCGGCCCGGTCGGGTCATTGACGGCGTATTTGCTGGCCCGTAAAGGCATTCCGGTCACGCTGATCGAGGCCGAGCCCGAATTGGTGATCGATTACCGCGCGTCGACCATTCATCCGCCCACCTTGGAATTGCTGGAGGAATGCGGCGCGACCCAGGCGATGATCGATCAGGGGTTGATCTGCCCGACCATGCAATATCGGGACCGCCGGCAGGGTAAAATCGCCGAATTCGATCTTTCCGCGCTCAAGGACGAAACCCGCTATCCCTATCGGCTGCAATGCGAACAGTTCAAGCTGACCAACTGGCTTTATGGGCAGCTGCGGGAAATCCCCGGGGTGGACATGCTGTTCAGTCACCGCCTCACCGATTTGAGCCAGGATGATCATGGTGTTGAGGTTGTGCTCGATAGTCCCGACGGCGAAAGGCGCATCAAGGGCGATTGGTTGATCGCCTGTGACGGCGGCCGGTCGACGGCGCGCGGTCTGCTGGGCATCAAGTTCGACGGCTATACCCATCCGGAGCATTTCCTGGTGTCCGGCACCACGTTCGATTTCTTTTCCGCCATGGATGATATCTGCTCGGTGAATTACACCGCCGATCCGGTGGAATGGTATCTGCTGCTGCAAATACCGGATATGTGGCGCATCATCATGCCGGTCGACCCAAGCATTCCCGACGATGATGCGATCACCGATAAATACATTCAGGGAGCCCTGCAGAACCTTAATCCCCGCGATGAACCCTATGACATCGTGGTGCGGGCTATCTATCGGGTAAGCCAAAGGGTCGTGAATACTTATCGCAACGGGCGCGGATTTCTCGCGGGCGATTCCGCCCATATCAATAATCCCCTGGGCGGCATGGGGTTGAATGGCGGGATCCACGACGCGGTCAGCCTGACGGACCGCTTGATCCGGGTATGGCATGGCGAGGCCGGCGACGCGGAATTGGACGGCTATGAAGTTCAGCGCCGCCCGGAAGCCATCAATCACGTTCAGTCCATGACCGTTCGCAACAAGAAGCTCATGGAAGAACGGGATCCGGTAATTCGGCAGCGCAATCTGGATGAGTGGCGCCGTATCGAGGCCGATCCGACGCTCGCCTATGAACATATGATGGAAACCTCGATGATCGCCTCGCTCCGGCGTTCTGGCCTGTTGAGCTAGGTTGTGACCTTGATGCCGCGTCCTGGGCGTTAATCATGCTGGACCGGAAATCGATGACCGGCATCGCCCTGGTTTCGGGCGCGGCGTCGATTGGCGGCTTCA
>CALGIA010000056.1 GCA_937916005.1 uncultured Rhodospirillaceae bacterium | reverse complement strand
ATGTGACCAAGATTTCCGTTGTCGGGGTCGGCATGCGGAGTCACGCCGGCGTCGCTCAGACAATGTTCGCGGCATTGGCCGAAAAAAGCATCAACATCCAGGTGATTTCCACGTCGGAGATCAAGGTGAGTGTTCTGATTTCCCAGGATTATACCGAATTGGCATTGCGCACATTGCACAGCGCTTACGGACTCGACGTAACTTAGCGCGACAAGGGGACGGCATGGAACGGGAGGACGCAGAGGCGCGGCTCGATACGCTATGGAGGCGTGGCCGGGAATTTCTGGGTACGCGATATGCCATCATGTGCGGGGCCATGACGTGGCTTTCCGAGAGAAACCTGGTTTCTGCCTTGTCGAATGGCGGGGGCTTTGGCGTGATTGCCTGTGGTGCGATGACGCCCGATTTGCTTGCCGAGGAAATCATCGCCACTGCCGCGTTGACCAAGGAACCGTTCGGCGTAAACCTGATTACAATGCATCCTGATCTGGAGGCGCTGATTGATGTCTGTGCCCAAAATAATGTTTCCCATGTCATCCTGGCAGGAGGCCTTCCAAAAGCAACGTCTATTGCACGGGCGAAGGACTCCTGCGCGAAGGTGATGTGTTTCGCGCCGACCCTTGGTGTTGCGCGCCGGCTCATACGGCTCGGCGCAGATGCGTTGATGGTCGAGGGCGCCGAGGCCGGCGGCCATATTGGACCGGTTTCGACAAATGTGCTGGCTCAGGAGATTCTTCCGCATATCCATGAGGTGCCGGTGTTCATAGCCGGCGGTATTGGTCGTGGAGACGCCATCGTGGCTTTTCTGGAAATGGGCGCCTCGGGGTGCCAACTCGGCACGCGTTTTGTCTGCGCCAATGAATCCACCGCCCATGCGGATTTCAAAAAGGCATTTCAGCGAGCGTCCGCCCGGGACGCAGTGCCGTCAGTCCAGTTTGACCCGGATTTCCCCGTCATTCCCGTGCGGGCAATCCAAAACAAGGCGACGCAGGAGTTCCAAAAAATCCAGCGCGAGGTCATCCAAAAATTCCGTGCTGGGGAGATGGAACAAGGTGAGGCGCAACTAGCCATTGAACATTTCTGGGCGGGGGCGCTGCGGCGTGCGGCCGTCGACGGCGATGTTGATGGTGGATCTCTCATGGCTGGGCAAAGCGTTGGCATGGTTACATCGGAACAGCCGGTGACGGAAATCCTGAATGAACTCGTTGATCAGGCGATCAGCGCGTTAGCGACGAGGGGCGCGGAAAAGGCGCTCGCCTGATGCCGCGGGCGGAAATGAGCGGGCATCGGCGTGCGCTCCGGCGGCTGCGTCGGATTATGGCCGGGTCCGGTTCGCCGCAAGAACGTCTTGATCGTCTGGTCAAGGTGATCGCCGAGGAAATGGCGGCCGAAGTGTGCTCGGTTTATGTCATGCGCGCCGGCGAAGTGCTGGAGCTTTTCGCCACCGAGGGGTTAAACCCGGATGCGGTTCATAAGACCCGGCTTAGAGTCGGAGAAGGGCTCGTCGGAACAGTGGCCGCGACGGCGCGCCCGCTGAACCTTCCAGACGCACAGTCTCATCCTCAATTCAGTTATCGTCCGGAAACCGGCGAGGAGATCTATCACTCCCTTCTTGGTGTGCCAATTCTACGCGGTGGAAGGGTGCGCGGCGTTGTGGTCATTCAAAATCAGGCCCTGCGCGTCTATGACGATGAGGAGATCGAGGCGCTTGACATCATCGCGGTGGTCATGGCGGAACTTATCGCCCGGGAAGAATTGATCAGCCCCGAGGAAAGAACAACCGCCCAGGGCAATGCCATTCTTCCGACCCGGCTCACCGGTGTGAAAATCAATGGCGGGCTGGCAGTCGGCGAGGCGGTTCTGCATATGACCCGTGTCGGCGTTCAACAAATGTTTTCCGATGATCCCGATGAAGAGCATGTGCGACTGGCGAACGCCCTATCGTCAATGCACAGCGAGCTCGACCAGATGTTGGAAATGCACGAGTTGAGCGACGTGGGCGAACATCGTGACGTCATTGCGACCTATCGCCAGTTTGCCGAGGATCGGGGATGGGTGCGGCGAATTCGCGAGGCCATCGATGGCGGTCTCACCGCCGAGGCGGCGGTGCAAAAGGTACAGGAAGACAACCGCGCGCGCATGTCGCAAATCAGCGACCCCTATCTTCGTGAACGGCTGCATGATCTTGAAGATCTTGCCAACAGGCTCGTTCAGCATTTGTCTGGAACGACAATCGGTGGTTCCGATGATCAATTGCCGGATCGAGTCGTGTTGCTGGCGCGCAATATGGGGCCGGCCGAACTGCTTGATTACCAACCGGGGCGGCTACAGGGCCTGTTGCTGGAGGAGGGGTCGCCGACATCCCATGTCGCCATTGTGGCGCGGGCGCTCAATATACCGGTGATCGGCATGGTCGAAGGATTGTTGTCGCGGATCGATTCTTTGGATCCCGTGGTCGTTGATGGCGATAATGCGCAAATATTTGTGCGTCCTGGCGAGGATATCTTGCAGATGGCCGCAAGCAATATTGAGTTGCAGGAGCGCCGCCGGGAGGCTTACGCGGCCATGCGCGGCGAGCCGGCTATCAGCCGCGACGGCGTGCGGATAATCTTGAACGTCAACGCGGGGCTGCTGATGGACCTGAATGGTCTGGATGAAAGCGGCGCGGATGGTATCGGGCTCTACCGTACTGAAATTCCCTTCATGGTACGGGCTGAATTTCCCGACGTTGAAACTCAAACCGAACTTTATCGAAACGTCCTTGCTCAAGCTGGCGACAGGCCGGTCATGTTCCGAACATTGGATATCGGCGGCGATAAACAATTGCCTTATTTTCGAGATGTGCTGGAAGAGAATCCTGCCATGGGGTGGCGGGCAATCCGTGTTGGGCTCGACCGGCCCGGCATGCTGCGCCGGCAGCTGCGCGCCCTGATCCGGGCTTCCGAAGGTCGAAAGCTATCGGTGATGTTCCCCATGGTGGCCGAGGTTGCCGAGTTTATATCAGCGAAAAAGATTCTCGATATGGAAATCGCGCGCGCGCGCGCGCGCGATGCCAAACTTCCCACGGAACTGAAAGTCGGCGTGATGCTCGAGGTTCCGGGTCTGATGTGGCAATTGGACGCGTTGCTGCCCATCATCGATTTCCTGTCGGTCGGGAGCAATGATTTGTTTCAGTTCATGTTTGCGACTGATCGCGGTAATCCGCGCGTAGCCGACCGATATGACGTTTTGTCGCCAGGCCTATTGTCATTGCTGCGGTCTCTCGTCCGAAGATGCGAAGATGCCGAAGTGTCACTTTCACTCTGTGGGGAAATGGCGGGACGGCCCCTCGAAGCCATGGCGCTGATTGGCATGGGATTCCGGAATATTTCCATGCCGCCAGCAACGATTGGCGCGGTAAAATCCATGGTTCGGAGTCTTTTGGTCGCGTCTCTCCGGGATTATTTGGAAACGTTATATGATCTTCCCGATCACAGTTTACGGGAAAAATTGCGTTCATTTTCAAGAGATCATGGCGTCAACATTGTGGATACCTAGGTCTTATTGAATGTTCTGCATAAACATTTGATTGTTTGTTCATATTACTGTTACTAAATTTCCGATAGAACTTAAATTGAAATGAATTTGCCGCGAAGGTACTGGCGTGAGTGAAAACGAGAGCCCCGATTTTTCCACGGGCGCAACCACGGAATTGAATGCGGCCGAACTCGGCGGCATGTTACGTGAAACGCGGTCCGCGTTTAAACGTGAGCTGAGCGACGTTGCGGCGGAACTTCGAATACGTCTCGTCTATCTTGAGGCCATTGAAGAAGGCCGCCTGGACCGCTTGCCTGGCCCGGCATATGCCAGCGGGTTTGTTCGCGCCTATGGCGATTATCTGGGACTGAATGGAGAAGATCTGGTCAACAAATTCAAGTTGGCTGGCGGCGTCGGTGGTGGCCGCATGGATCTCCAACTCCCGTCACCCGTTGAAGAAGGCCGCTTGCCAACCGGTTCAATCCTTTTGGTCGCGGGAGTGCTCGCATTTGGCGCATATGGTGGTTGGTACTACCTGTCCAGCCAGGGACGTGATCCGATGAAATTTGTCGCGTCATTGCCTGAACATCTGGTTTCGTTGATCGGGGTAGGGAACAGTGACAAGCCCGAGCCGAACACCGGTTCCACCCAAATTGAAAAACCGGCTGCCACTGAACCTCCGCGGAATACGGAGCAAAAGAAGAATGCTCCTGAAACGCCACATCCAACGGTGGCTGTTGCTGAAGAATCCGTAAATCAGGAAAACACCGGCAAAACCAAGACCGTTGAAAAGGTCGAAGCTGTGACAATGGATGCCGCGGCTCCAGCGGTTCCCGACACGCCAGTGGATAGTCAGCCGAATTCGGTGACGCTCCCCCCAAGCCTGCCGCCAGCCGTTCCAGTAACCCCCCCCAATTTGCCGCCTGCATTAACCGATCTACCGGCACCGGGAAGTTCTGATGCCATTGAAAAATCCGAATTGGCGAGCAGACCCGACAGCGTGCCGGCTGTTCCGGGCACATCTGCGGGTAACCCTGGCAACCAACCCGATCCGTCAACCGCAGACAACGGTAGCGTTTCAGAGGATAGAATTTCAGAAACAACTGCGGCCAAAGTGGCGGTGAATACGCCTTCCGTGCAACCGCCTTCTGTCGAACCGGCTGCCGAGATTTCCCGACCAGTGGCCCCGCAGGATGCAAATTCAAATCAAGTGGTTGTTCGCGCGACGGTGGATAGTTGGGTTGAGGTGCGGTCCGGTGACGAAGATCCCATGCTGTCGAAAGTCCTACATGCGGGTGATGTCTATGTGGTTCCACCCATTCCCGGCCTGAAATTGGCGACCGGAAATGCCGGTGGAATTGAAATTGTTGTTAATGGCCGTGTGCTGCCCCGGCTTGGGCCCATTGGCGCGGTTCGCCGGGATGTGGCGCTTGACGTCGAAAGTCTGCTCTCAAAGGCTGGTCAGGCGCGATAATTAGGCTTTTATATCAGAGGATGGGCCAATGGGTTTGGACCAGCAGATAATTACGGTATAACCGCCTCTGGTTCTGTTTTGAGT
>CALGIA010000055.1 GCA_937916005.1 uncultured Rhodospirillaceae bacterium | reverse complement strand
ACAGCGCGCTCTTGAAGGGCAGGACCCGGTTGCCGTCGCTGCTGGTGCCTTCGGGAAACATGATAAGGTTCTCGCCCTGTTCGAGACGAAGGCGCATTTCATCGCGATGGAAAGCGGCACGGCTGACCCTGCGTTCGACAAATACCGTTCGCTGAAGCCTTGCGAGCATCCCGAACAGGGGCCAATCGGCGACCTCAGACTTGGCCACGAATGACGCGGGGAGCTGTGATGCGAGCACCGTGATATCTATATAAGAACAATGATTGCTGATAAACAACGTAGGCCGGGCGGTGGATATTTTCCCATGGGAAACGACTTGCAACCCCATAATCCAGCAGCAGCATCGGTGATAGAACATTGGCAAGGATATGGACAGCTTGCGATTGAACCGCAACGCAATCAGCTGCACCGGCATCAATGCGAAAGTGAGCGACAAATAGATCACAAAGCGGCCCATTGCGCGAAACGGCGATCCGACATCGTCAGCTAATTTGGTTGCTTCGCCATTCTTTTTCATAACGCTTCACATATTTCTCGGTAATCAGGTCGGTTTTGACGATAACCGAAACATCGGTCGTATTAAACTGATGATCGACAACGGCGCCATCGCCGATAAAACCGCCCAGCCGAAGATATCCCTTTATTAATGGCGGCAGTTCGGACATGACGCGCCTCGGGTCAATATCTTCTTCAGCCAACAGGCGCATTTCAGTATAGCGGCCGGGAAGCGCACGCGGTCGCAGAGCCGGCGGCGCAAGGTGGTAATGATAAAGATAGGAAAGCTGCGGCCCAAGCGCAATTGGGTCTGTTCCCGGCAGGCTTGCACAACCGAAAAGAAGACCAATTTCATAACGCGTTACGTAAGCCGCGATTGATCGCCACAGCAATTGCATCGTTGACAGGGTCCGATAACGCTCATCGACGCAGGACCGCCCAAGCTCCAGAATTTCACCCGGATAGGCCTCCAGCCGAGAGATGTCATATTCGCCGGAAGAATAAAAACCGACCCCGGCCGCGGCCTGGGATCGACGCAACACGCGATATGTCCCCACGACTCCGCTCGCCGGATCGCCGCAATCGCGATCTATCACCAGAATATGGTCGCAAACGGCATCGAAATCGTCAAAATCGCGGCGCAGTGTGCGTAGTTCCCGAGAGGGATGCGCACCCATTTCATCAAAAAATACCCGGTAGCGTAACGCCTGGGCCGCATCGATATCGGCTTCCGAATGCGCAAGCCGAGCCTCCAGCCTACCCGCAACGATTGGCGTAAATGCGCCGGCCTTGGGCTGCTCGATTCCGTCCATCGGTGGCGCCTCATGCCTCCACGGGGTTTGCCCTCATTCACGCCGGCGCGATTGGGCGTTTTCGCGCGGGCTTGCCGCGTTGAATAGACTTAGTTTTGTCCGGCGCCCTTCGGCTCGTCCCCATCATCAACGGGAATGCCATAGAGCTCCAGCCGCTCACCAACAATTTTATAACCGAGTTCTACTGCTATTTTACGCTTCAGGGCCTCTAGTTCCTCGCTCTCGAACTCTACCACCTCACCGGTTCGCAGATTTATAAGATGGTGGTGATGTTCGCGATGCCCGGCCTCTTCATAACGGGCGCGCCCATCGCCGAAATCATGCCGTTCGAGGATATTGGCTTCCTCGAACAAACGAACGGTTCGATAAACGGTTGCGATACTGATTCTGGGATCAAGTTCGGAAGCCCGCTGGTAGACCTGCTCTACATCGGGATGGTCCGTGGACTCGGACAACGCGCGCGCGATAACGCGGCGTTGCTCCGTCATTTTCATGCCCTTGTCGAGGCAAAGTTGCTCAATGCGCGTATGCATGTTTGGCCCAACCTCAGCGGCTGATATAGGTTCTCGGTCAAGTATAGTCAAACATACCGAGGTTGCCCATTGCGCCTGGAGGAAATTTGGCCTTCACCGTTACCCGCGGGAGCGCTTGGTTCCAAGCCCAATTTTCTTGGCCAGATTACTACGTTGGCGCGCGTAATTGGGCGCAACCATGGGATAATCCGCCGGAAGATTCCATCTTTCACGGTATTCATCGGGTGTCATGCTATAGGCGGTACTGAGATGGCGCTTGAGCATTTTCAGCTTCCGCCCATCTTCCAAACACACGATATAATCGGGCGTTACGGAACGGCGAATCGGAACGGCGGGTTCCGGTAAATTCGGTTCCACGCCCGAGGAAAGACCGGACAACGCCTTATGTACCGTCTTGATCAGATTGGAAACATCATCCGTGGAACCGGGCGTCTTGCCCACATGGGACGACACAATCATTGTGGTCCATTCCAGGAGATCCTTGGAACTCGGCGATTCCGCCATTTCGAAAGTATCCCTCT
>CALGIA010000054.1 GCA_937916005.1 uncultured Rhodospirillaceae bacterium | reverse complement strand
TGAAGAAATCCATCTTGAGATGGCGGCCTTCCCAGGTCACCAGAATGGCGCCCACGAAAACCGTCCAGACCATGATGTAGATCATGATTTCCTCGGCCCAGATGATCGGCGAGAGAAACAGATATCTTCCCAGCACATTGCCGAAATTGACCGCGATTCCGATCAGCACCATGGACCCGATGATAAAGCGCGGCGTCGACACGATGCAAAATTCCAAGACTTTATCGAGCCCGGATGCACCGTTCCCAGATCTACTCATTACCGTCCCCGTTGACTTAGTTTGACTTTCTTGTTGCTGTATCGTGGCAGAACTTATGTATTTATCAAGCGTCCAATTTGCGGGAATAAAAATATCTGGCCCCGCGGGCGCTCCATTGCCGATCCGGCCCGTGGAAAGCTATAGTCTTGCAAACGCCCAAGGGAGAATGCCATGCACGATTTTGAAATGCCGGCCGATTACGTGGAACGGGTCACCGCGCGCCAGGGTCGCCCCCATACATGCGAGAGCTTCGAGACCCGGAAAACCGCCCTTGTGGTGGTCGATATGCAGAATTATTTCATGCATGAAAGCCAACAGGCCGCCTGCCCGATCGCGCAGGAAGTCGTGCCCAACGTGAATCGTCTGGCCGAGGCGGTGCGTAATTCCGGCGGGATCGTGGTCTGGATCCAGAATCTTTCTCCCTGGGAATCCGAGGAAAGCTGGTCCGTGGCCCGCGAACGCTATACGGAAGACAAGGCGAAACAGCGCTGGGAATCCATGCAGAAGGATGCGTTCGGGTTTGAATTGTGGCCCGAACTTGACGTGCGCGACGAGGACCAGAGAGTCATCAAGCGCCGCTATTCGGCCTTCATCCAGGGATCCTCAAACATCGAAAACGTATTGCAGGATCATAATGTCGACACCTGCGTGGTTGTCGGGGTGGCAACGAACGTGTGCTGCGAATCCACCGCGCGCGACGCCATGATGCTCAATTACCGGACATTGATGGTGTCCGACGGCTGCGCCACATCGACCGACGGCGAACATCTTGCCAGCCTGGGTAATTTCTATCTCAATTTCGGCGACGTACAATCGACCGATGAGGTCATCGCCCGGCTGGAAGCCTCGGCGCGGCGCAATACGGAAGACGCCGCCGGGTAATCGTTTAGGCGCGCCAAAAACGACTTGATCCCCAAATACGACTTGATCAAGGAGACGCTATGCGCGACTCTTTAGTCATTCGTATACGTATGATTCCCACGCAACGGACTGCAAAACACTGAGGGCGGCATGACGGAAAAACTGGTCATTCGAAATATCGGTCTTGTGCTGTCGGGCGCGCTTGAAGCCCCCATACTGGACGCCGACACCATTGTCGCCATCGATGGCCGAATCATCGAATTCGGCAAGCTGAAGAATTGCGACACCGACGACGCCACCACGACCATCGACGCCCATGGCGTTACCGTCGCGCCCGGGCTCATCGACAGCCATGTCCACCCTGTCGCCGGTGACTGGACGCCGCGCCAGAACCAGACCGGCTGGATCGATTCATCCATGCATGGCGGCGTCACCACGATGATTTCCGCCGGTGAGGTTCATTACCCAGGACGCGCAAAGGACCCGGAAGGCGTTGTCGCCCTGGCGATCACAGCGCAGCGCGCTTTTTCGGCTTTTCCAGTCGGTGGCGTTAAAGTTCATGGCGGCGCGCCGATCCTGGAACAGGGGATGGAGGAAGAACATTTCAGGCGCATGGCCGAACAGGGCGTGAAGCTGCTGGGCGAAATCGGCCTCGGCAGCGTCAAGGCCGGCGATGAAGCCAAGATCATGGTCGATTGGGCGCGGAAATACGGCATTCAATCCACCATCCATACGGGCGGGCCGTCGATTCCCGGTTCCGGTTTGATCGACAAGGACGTGGTGCTGGAAGCCGGCGCGGATATCATCGGACACATAAACGGCGGCCATACGTCCCTGCCCCACGACCAGATCCGCTGCCTGTGCGAGGAGTGCGAGGCCGGCATTGAAATCGTCCATAACGGCAATGAAAATTCAGCCCTGTACGCCATGCGCATCGCCCGCGAACTGGGCCAGACCGAACGGGTGATCCTGGGCACGGACGGCCCGGCCGGGTCCGGCGTGCAGCCGCTCGGCATTCTGCGCATGGTCGCCATGCTGTCGTCACTGGGCGATGTCCCGGCGGAAATTGCATTCTGTTTCGCCACCGGCAACACGGCGCGGATGCGCGAACTGGATTGCGGACTCATCGAAGCCGGCCGCGCGGCGGATTTCGTGTTCCTCGACAAGGCCCAGCACAGCCCCGCCAGGGATATTCTGGAATCGGTCCGGTTCGGCGATATTCCCGGCGTCGGCATGGTGATCATCGACGGCAAGATCGCCTCGGGCCGCAGCCGCAATACGCCGCCGGCGGAAAATATCCCCGAACAGATTTAGACGATTACAAAAGTGAGTACATCAATGCCCGACGACAGCATATTCGACAGACTCAAATTCGGAATCGGGCAGCCGGTGCTCCGCAATGAAGACCCCCGTCTGCTGACCGGCGGCGGACAATATACCGACGACGCCAATGTGGATGGGCAGGCCTATGCCTATCTCCTGCGCTCGACCGTCGCCCATGGGGAAATCCGCAACATCGACGTTACGGCGGCGCAATCCGCGCCCGGAGTCCTCGCCGTCTATACGGGCGCCGATCTGAAATCCGATGGTCTGGGCGATCTGCCCTGCGGCATGCCGTTCAAAAGCCGCGACGGCACGCCCCTGGTGGTGCCGCCCCGCCCCGCCCTGACCATTGACCGGGTGCGTCATGTGGGCGATGCCTTCGCCGTCGTGATCGCCGAAACCCTGGACCAGGCGCGCGACGCCGCCGAATTGATCAATGCCGACATCGCCGCCCTGCCCGCGGTCAGCGACAGAACCCGGGCCGATGCGCCGGGCGCACCCACGATCCACGACGGCGCGCCGAACAATGTCTGCCTTGATTTCTTTCTGGGCGATGAAGAAGCCGCCGCCGCGGCCTTCGCCAAGGCTCACCACGTCACCTCCATGTCCATCGCCAATACGCGGATGGTGGTCAACGCCTTGGAGCCCCGGGCCGCGATTGGCGAATATGATGCCGCCACGGAAAAATTCACCCTTCATGTTCCTTCCCAGGGCGTGGCGGGATTCAGAAACGTGATGGCCAACGCCATCTTCAAGGTGAAACCGGAAAACATGCGCGTGATCTCCGACGACGTGGGCGGATCATTCGGCATGAAGGGCGGCGCGTTCAACGAAGCCGTCTGTTGCCTGTATGCCGCGCGCAAGCTGAACCGTCCCGTAAAATGGTGCGCCGACCGGTCGGAAAGTTTCATGGCCGACCATCACGGACGGGCCAGCGACATCGACGCGGAACTGGCCCTGGACAAGGACGGCAATATTCTGGCCCTGCGCATCACGGGCTATGGCGATCTGGGCGCCTATGTCACCGCCATGGGGCCGGGGCCGTCGACCGGCGTTCTCAGCCGCAACATCATCAGCGTCTACAAGACTCCGATCCTGTCCTACGGCGTCAAGGCGGTGCTGACCAACACGGTCCCCACGGGACCCTATCGCGGCGCGGGACGTCCCGAATCCAAATACATCGTCGAGCAGCTCATGGACAAGGCGGCGCGGGAAACCGGTATCGACCGCATCGAACTGCGCCGGCGCAATCTGATCCCGGCCGACGCCATGCCCTATGACTGCCCGCACGGCATCACCTATGATAGCGGCGAGTTCGAAGCGATCATGGATGAAGCCATGAAGCAGTCCGGCTGGGACAGTTTCGAGGCGCGGCGCAAGCAATCGGAAAAAGCGGGCAAAGTTCGCGGCATCGGGCTCGCGGTCTATCTGGAAACCACCGCGCCCTCGAGTACGGAGCTTGCCGATATCCGCTTTGAAGACGACGGCACGGTCACGGTGATCGCCGGATCGATGGATTTCGGCATGGGTCACAGCACGCCTTTCGCGCAGCTGCTGGGCCAACGGCTCGGCATTCCGTTCGAGCGCATCAATCTGGTCCAGAACGATTCCGATCTGATGAGCGCCGGCGCCGGCGGGTCCGGCGGATCGCGCACCGCCATCTCCACCGGCGGCGCAATCATGGAAGCCAGCGACATCATCCAGACCAATGGCGTCAAGGCGTCGGCCTTCGTGCTGGAAGCGGCCGAGGAAGACATCGAGTTCGCCGAGGGGTATTTCCGCGTCGCCGGGACGGACCGCATGATCACCACCCTGGCGCTGGCCGCCGATCTGGCCAAACGGACCAGTCTGCCCGACGGCGTGCCGGCCAGCCTCGACGCCAAGGTCAACCACACCACGGCGCCGTCGAGCTATCCCAATGGCTGCCATGTCTGCGAAGTGGAAATCGATCCGGACACCGGCATGACGGACATTCTCCGCTATACGGTGGTCGATGATTTCGGCGTGATCCTGAACCCCATGATCGTTGAAGGCCAGGTCCAGGGCGGCATCGTTCAGGGCATCGGCCAGGTGATGATGGAAAACACGGTCTATGATTCCGACGGCCAGCTGCTGACCGGCAGCTATATGGATTACGCCATGCCGCGCGCCGATGACCTGCCGTCCTTCGGGTTCTCGACCCGCAACGTGCCCTGCACGACCAACGTGCTGGGCGTGAAGGGCTGCGGCGAGGCCGGAAACAGCGGCTCCATGGCCGCCACCATGAACGCCATCACCGACGCGCTCGTCTCTGCGGGCGCGCAGCCCATAGACGCCCCGGCGTCACCCGACCGGGTATGGCGCGCGCTGCGGGCGGGCTGAGTCCTACCGGCTGAACACCTTCCGCAGCAGGTCGGTGGTGCGTTTGGCCGGGTTGTCGCGGATTGCGGCTTCCTCGCGGCCGAGATAGAGGAACACGCCGCTAATCGCCTTCTCCAGGACGTATTCGGTCAGGTTGGCCTTCACGTCGGGGACGAAAGGGACATTTTTATATTGGCCCATCATGCTGTCATAGGACGCGATGGCCCCGACCTGCGCCAGCTGTTCATTGACGATGGGTTTCATGCCGGAGGCCAGGGGCGCTGACATTTTTCCGCGAAAATACTGGGTCGCGGAATCCTTCGGCCCGTCGAGTATCTTCTTCGCATCCTCGATGCTCATCTGCGCGATGGCGTCACCGAACAGCTTTTTGGCTTTGGGGACGGCGGTTTCGGCCGCCCGGTTCAGGCGCAGTTCCAGATCGTCGGCCATGCTGCTCATGCCGATTTTGCGAAGCACGGACTGAACCGACTTCAGGGAGTCCGGCAATGGAATGTGAACATCCGGCGATTTGTTGAAACCGTCGGATTTACCCAGCGTGCCCACGACGCGTTCAGCGCCAACCCGGAGCGCATCACGCAGGCCACCGGCTATTTCGCCGGTCGTGAGGCTCGCCACGCCCGAGGACGATCCCGATGACGAGGATGCTTCCCCGCCGCCGAGCCCCTTCAGGAGATCCTTGCCCCTGTCGAGAAAGCCCTGGGAATGGACAGGTGCGGCGGCAAGAACAAGGGCCGTCATTGCGCCGCAAAGGGCGGAAATCCGGAAATAAGTCATAATATTCTCCTCAAACCCAAGAAACCTCCGCCGCACCATACCATCCATTTCAATTGGAGATGTTGATCTCCACACGCCTGTTTTTCGCATTCTGGACGTTATCCGGCGTCTTTACCAAAGGCGCGGATTCGCCGAATGCGCTGACATTGATCACTTCATAAGAGACCCCGCCAGTCTCAAGGGCGCCCGCAACCGTTTTTGAGCGTTTGCTGCTGAGAATTGCGTTGTAGGCGCCGGCGCCTGAAAGATCCGTATGTCCGGAAATATTAACCTGCTTGGCTCCCATCCCCTTGGCGGCATCGATGGCCTCCATGAGGGTTTTATTTGCGGCCGGAGTGATCTTGGAACTGTTGAACGGGAAGTACACGATGAACTTCATGCTTTTGGCCACGGGCATGGCTTTTGCCATGGGCTTCGGACCGATCGCGGCCTCGACCCTGGCGATTGCGGTCATGAAACCGGTACGGCACCTGGCGATATCGGGCGGCTGAAAGTTTTCCTCCTGCTCCTGAATCCAGCAATCGAACATCACCTGGGCGTGCGCGGCATCCGCCGGAGCGTTTCCCCGTCCACCCGCCGTCAGCGCATTCATCAGCCGTTGACGGGCGCTGGTAAGTTCCCCCACCTTGTCCATCGGGAGTTTGCGGTTTTCGATGGCTTCCGGTTGAACATCCGTCCCACCGGCGGCCGCGGCCGCGCGCATCGCGAAGGCGTCGGCATCCTCGTAATCGAATTCATCCTGCTCCCAGGACGCGATCGTAATATACTCCTTGTAAAGACCGCTCTGGAATGCGGAGCCGGTCGGCGAAACCTATTTCGCCTTATCCAGTTCCATGCCCGCACAACCGGCGAGGGCCGTTGCGGCAAACAGCATTCCGAGATTTTTGATCCAACTCGATGGTTTTAACATTTCTTCCTCCTGATTTTGATCTTGGTGACGGCAGGGACTCTCAACCACCCGCCTAGCC
>CALGIA010000053.1 GCA_937916005.1 uncultured Rhodospirillaceae bacterium | reverse complement strand
GGGCGCCGAGCTTTTCATGAAAGCCCTGCTGGAGATCAGACAGCTCACCCCTGGAACCAAGCGTTTCCACGGTTTCGACGTCGCTGCCCTGGCAGGTCGCGGCCAAGGTAAGGCAGGCGTGGCGCGCATCGCCATCGACCAGCACCGTGCAACACCCGCACTCGCCGCCATCGCAGCCGATCTTGGTGCCGGTCAGACCGGCCACCTCACGCAAATAATCGACCAGCAGCAGGTTATCGGGCACCACGTCGTCCCGCTCGCGCCCGTTCAGCTTTAATGACAGCACCGTTTTCATGGTCTCTCCCACGCTTTTAATTTCCGTGAATGATCAACGATTTACTATGTAAACAATGTATAAAAATAACATAATCGGACTCTTTTTACAAGATTTTCTCTGGCCACGCACGGCAACATATTGGAGTCCGGTGACCGCCGCCGCACTCAATGAGTTCGCCTCTCTATGACATTTCCCGGGCTGGTGTATGATCCCCGGGAACAGAATTAAGAGAGATCACATGGCGATACTTGTTTATACCGGCCCAAACCCGGCCACGCCGTGGGCGGACGCATTGCGGGCGATCATGCCGGGCGAAGACATACGACTTATCGACCAGCTGGGCGACCCGGGCGACATCGAATCCGTGCTGGTCATCAGGTTTCCGCCGGGCCCCATAAGCCAGTTTCCAAATCTGCGGATGGTTGGATCTATTACGGCCGCGGTCGACGGGCTTCTCTCCAATAAGGATCTGCCTGATGGGATCCCCGTCGTGCGCTGCGGCGCGCCGGGCGGCGATGCGGAGATCACCGAATACACCCTGCTGCATGTTCTGCGTCATCACCGTCGATTGCCAGAATATGCCGAGGCGCAGAGCCGATCCGAATGGATCAAGTTGGATCAGCCCCTGGCGGCGGAACGCCGCGTCGGTTTTCTCGGGCTTGGGCTTGTGGCGCGCCCGGCGGCGGAAGCGGTTCGCGATATGGGGTTCAACGTGGCCGCCTGGACCCGGTCGCCGAAGGATGTGACCGGCATTGAAATATTTCAGGGCGACGATGCATTCGATGCTTTTCTGGCCCGGTCCGACATCATCGTGAATTTTCTGCCGGTGACCGAACGGACCACCGACATCCTCAACGCGGAAACATTTTCGAAATTGCCCGACCGCGCGGCGGTGATAAATATTGGACGTGGCGAACATGTGGTCGATGCGGATCTGATCGCGGCGCTGGATGCGGGAAAACTTTCCGCCGCGACGCTGGACGTCTACCGTACCGAACCGCTGTCCATCGGCGACCCGCTCTGGACACATCCACTGATCACCATCATGCCCCACACATCGCGGCGTATCCGGCCCGCCAATATAGTGCCGCAATTTGCCGAAGCGATGCGCGCCCTCCGCGCCGGTGACGCACTGCCGCAGCTGGTTGATCGCATAGCGGGGTATTGATCATATGACCAATCAAGGCGTCGGCGCATCCGTCACCCGCAAGGAAGATTATCGCCTCACACGGGGACGGGGCCGTTTCGTGGCCGATTTCCGCTTCGACGGTCAGCGCGAAGTCGCGTTCCTGCGCAGCCCCGTGGCCCATGCGCGCATTACATCCATCCATGTCCCGGACGACATTCGATCCCGCGTCTTCACTGCCGAGGACATGAAGGATGTCGCGCCGATCCGCGCCGATTCCGCCCTGCCCGGCTACAAGCCGTCGGCCCAGCCGCCGCTGGCCACCGGAAAAATCCGGCAGGTCGGCGAACTGATCGCCATGTGCGTGGCAAAGACCCGCGCGGAGGCGGAGGATATGACCGACAGGGTGATGGTCGAATACGACATCCTGCCCGCCGTGTCGGACATGTTGAAGGCGCGCGACGCCGATGCCCCCCGGCTGCACGAGGAATGGGGCGACAATGTTTTCCTCGAAACATTTGTGGAAGCGGGGCCGGAAGGCGATATGGCGACCGCCGCCGGCAAGGCCGCGATCACGGTCAAGCGCAGCTTCCGCACGGCGCGGCAATGCATGGCGCCGATCGAGGGCAAGGGCGTGGCGGCGAACTGGGATTCCCGACTGGAACAGCTTGAGGTCATTTCCGCGTCCCAGATGCCCCATATCGTGCGCACCGGCCTTGCCGATTGTCTCGGCATTGACCACGGCCGGATCCGGGTCATGGCGCCCGATGTGGGCGGTGGGTTCGGCTATAAGGGCATATTGTCGCCGGAGGAGGTCTGCATCGCGTGGCTCGCCATCCATCTGGACCAGCCGGTACGCTGGATAGAGGACCGCCGCGAACATCTGATCGCCAACGCCAATTGCCGCGAACATGCCTATGAGATCACTGCCCATGCGGACGCCAACGGACGCCTGCTGGCGCTCGATGCGGAGGCCACCGTCGATGCGGGGGCCTATTCGGTCTATCCGTTTTCTGCCTGTCTGGAAGCGGCCCAGATCGCATCCATCCTGCCCGGTCCCTATGATTTCGACGCCTATCGTTGCCGCACCTGGTCGGTGGCAAGCAACAAGCCGCCGATCCTGCCGTTTCGTGGCGTGGCGCGGACCGGGGTGTGCTTCGCCATGGAACTGATCATGGACGCAATAGCGCGCGAAGCCGGGCGCGAACCCCATGAAGTCCGGCTCGACAATCTGATCCCGTCCGACGCCATGCCGTTCGACAACATCACCGCCAAGCATTTCGATTCGGGCGATTATCCCGAATGTCTGCGCCGGGCAGCCGACGCCATCGATGTGGCGGCGATCCGCGAGCGCCAAAAAACGGTTGAGCCCGACGGACGGCGCATCGGTCTCGGGTTTTCCATCTTCTGCGAACAGGCGGCCCATGGCACATCGGTCTATGCCGGGTGGGGCATTCCCATGGTGCCGGGCTTCGAACAGGCCGGCGCCAGATTGACTCCCGACGGGGTGCTGGAACTGCGCGTGGGCGTCCACTCCCACGGCCAGGGACTGGAAACCACTCTGGCCCAGGTGGCCAATGAAGTGCTGGGGATCGCGCCGGAAAATGTCCGGGTGATATTGGGCGATACCGCCGTCACCCCCTATTCAACCGGCACCTGGGGGTCGCGCTGCATGGTGATGGCCGGCGGGGCGGTGGCGACGGCGTGCGAGGAAATCGGTCAGCGCATCGCCCGCATCGGAGCCAAGCTGCTGCAGGCCGATGAAAGCGATGTACGCGTCGGCGACGGTTGTGTATCCGGCCCCGGCGGCAGCATCTCGTTCGAGGAAATCGGTCGCACCTGGTATCTCAAGCCGCAGGATCTGCCCGACGATGTGGAGCCCGGCGGAGTCGAGGTCACCGCCGGCTACAAGCCCGAACGCGACAGCGGCACGTTCTCCTACGCCGCCCACGCCGTGGTCGTCGCAATCGACACGGACATCGGCGAGATTGAAATCCTCGATTATGTGGTGGTCGAAGATGGCGGCGTGCTGGTCAATCCCATGATCGTCGACGGCCAGGTCCATGGCGGCGCGGGCCAGGGCATCGGCACCGCGCTGTATGAGGAAATGCAATATTCCCATGATGGCCAGCCCCTGGCGTCATCCTTCGCCGATTACATACTGCCCGGCGCCACGGAAATCCCGAACATCCGCATCGACCACATGGAAACCCCGTCGCCTTACACGACATTTGGCCAAAAGGGCATCGGCGAAGGCGGGGCCATCGGCCCGCCGGCGGCCATCGCCAACGCTGTCAACGACGCGCTTCATTCGCTCGGGGTGGAAATCAACGAAATCCCCATCAGCCCCAAACGCCTGCTGGCGGCGATTGGGGCTGCACAGGGATCTGCGCGATAGGCCTGTGTCTATTTCGACATCCGGTCCTTGAGATTATCCATTGCCTTGCCGCCTTCCTTGGCGGCGTTCTTGGCCATTTGGGTAATCTGTTCCTGAAGCTGGCTCATCAGGTCGCTGATGGCCTTTTTCTGGTCGTCGGTGAGCTTGGCGCGGGATGCCAGTTTCTTCAGTTCGGAACCCGCCTTGGCGTAATCGCCTGCCTTCACCGCGGCCACCACATCGTTCATGGTCGCTTTCTTCGCCGGCTCGGCGGTGGAAAAGCTTTTTTCCAACTTGCTGGTATCCACATCGCCGCCGCCGCAACCGGCAAGCGCGAGAGACAGGATCAGGACGGGGGCTGCGAGCCAGGTGAGTTTTCTCATTGGAAGATTTCTCCGATAGGGTTGATCATTGTCAGTCCCGGATAAATAACACCGGTCACGGATGCGGAGTGTGACCCCGGTCACAATCAAAGCATGGGGCTGGCAACAAGCGGCCGCGCATCCCATTATATAAACAGGACGAAATTTCAGGTGGTCGAGGGGTAGATGGACGCAGTAATCGAGAGTTTTTTCGCCGGGTTTCCGATACTTATCGGGCACTTCGCGCTGACCATCGCAATCCTGGGGCTCGGGACCGCAATCTATCTCTGGCTGACGCCCTATCATGAGATCAAGCTGATCAAATCGGGCAATACGGCGGCGGCGCTCTCTCTATCGGGCGCCATTGTCGGGCTTGCCCTGCCGCTGGCCGTCGCCATGGCCGGCAGCGTGAACGTATACGATATTCTGATATGGGGCGCGCTGACCCTGATAATCCAGCTTGGCGCCTATAGAATCGCCGACATGATGCTGCGCGGCCTGCCGGCGCGGATCGAGAATGACGAGATCGGGGCCGCAATCCTGGTGGTCGGAATCAAGCTCGCAGTGGCCATGATCAACGCCGCCGCGGTCACCGGCTGACCGGGAGGTCCACGCCGTCATGCGCAAAATAGACATATTCGCGCTGGTAGCGGTGGTCGTGGTCGCGATCATCGGCAAGATGGCCGGCTTTGGCGGCGATACTCATGATGACAACACTCGTAATGGAAACTCCATGCGGCGTCCGCCGCCCATATACAATGCCCCACCACGCCATGATGTCCCCAGGGCTCCGCTGCCCAGGCGGGCATCATCGGATGAAGTCTTCGGAGTCAATGTCGGCCCCGCCGGACCGTCATCGGGCACCGCATTTTCGATTGGCGGCGACGGACGCTGGCTGACCGCGCGTCACGTAATCCAGGGCTGCCAACAAGTCGTCATCCGTACCGCGCAACGCAAGGGCGTGAAAGTTCAGCGCATCGAAACCCATCCCAATGCGGATGTGGCAGTGCTGTGGACACAGGGTGGCGCGCCGTCGCTGCCCCTGTCGGGCGCGGATTTGAAAACCGGACAAAGCGGATTTGGCATCGGCTTCCCGGGCGGCAATCCGGGGGATGTGCACGGCGAGATACTGGGCCGCCGCGTGATGCGCATTTCCGGTCAGTACCGCACCAATGAACCGGTCATCGCCTGGAGCCAGCTTCGCCGCGTACCGGACAATGGCCCCAACCTGGCCGGCATGTCGGGCGGGCCGATGCTGGACCGGGCGGGACGGGTGATCGGCATCGTGGTCGCGGGTGCGCCGCGCCGGGGCAGAACCTACACCGCCGCGCCGGTGTCGCTGGAGACCGCCGTGCGCCAGGCAAAACTTCAGATCAACCGCATTCCCGGCGACGGGCAACCCCTCGCCCAGCTAAATGATAGGGATTTCCCGGATTACGGCAGGAATTTGCGGTCCCGGCTGTCCGTCGCCAAGGTATTTTGCATGGTCGGACAACGCCGCGCCCGCAGGCCGCGTATTTGACGCCGGAATATGTTAACGCCTGTTAGGGATAAATATTGGCCGGATATTATGGTTTTCATTGCCATAACTATCCGCCATGGATGGATCAATCGCCCCATATGACGACGCCGGACGACCGGCGCAATTCGCCGCCCAGAATTCAACCGGGCGGGTTGCGCCGCCGAACACGCTTCATCGGTCCGAACTGGACCGAAAATTCCGCGCCATCTGGGATTTCGGACGGGTCGCGCTGATCGGATGCTGTGTGACCGATGGAGGACTGACTGTTTTAGCTGCGCCCGTGTTAAGCGCGCTGGAAACGGAAACTATTAAACCGCATCTGATCAACGGCGCCAGCGTCATGGACGCGGAGACCCTGGCGGTTCTGGCCAGAGAACTCAGCGCGACGCCGGTTCGAGTGGATCTGGACAATCCGGTTGGTTCGCCGAATGGCCCGGCGCATTACGACCTTGCAACCGCCATGCGGCCCTACTGCATTTCCACAACGACACAACGGGGCGTGGGGCTGCTCGACATATCCGGGTTTTCGCTGTTTACCCCGGAAGAACAAGCGGCCCAACTCAGCATGCTCAGCTATGCGCTGAACTCCGCCCATCAAAAACTATCGGAATCCGGCCTGAACATCGATCTCGCCGCCTCGACGACAGGGGACGGGTTTTATCTCTGGAACCGGCATGAAGGGCTGGATGAAGACGCCAGTCTGTTTTGCCTGATGACGGTCGCGCTGGCCCATATGGCGCTGCAATTCCGCGAAGTACGACCGTCATTCGCGCCCGCCGTTCGGGCCTGTTTCGGTATCGGCAGTCATTACACATATTGTCGCCCCGACCATGCCAATGGAATGGGCGGCGATTACATCGTGGGCGACGTCACGATTGTCCTGGCGCGGCTTATCGACCATGCAAAATCGCGCCAGATCATGATCTCGGATTTCAGCCGGGTTGACGGGAATGGCCGCGAGGTCGGGACCGAGGAATTTCTCGAACTGGCCTGCCAGATTTTCAACGATCTTCAGATCATCAAGATCGGCGACGCCGCTATTTCCGGCGTGTCGCGCTACCTGACAGGCCCCATGAACGACGATGGCCGCTATTCGATCCGAAAGCGCGAAATCACCGACAAGCACGGCTTCAAGCATTACGCCTACAACGCCAAGCTCAATATTTCATTGGCTCACGACGGCGAACTCTATCTCGGCCGCCAGGAAGCCTACGCCGCCTGACTCTTCTTCACCGCCCGGTGGTCATCACCATTTTTCCGGTGACCGAACGATTCTCGAACCGGGCCAGCGCCACGGCGAAGTCTTCCAACTCATATGTCGCGGTGATCTCGGGCTTGAGCTGGCCCTTTTCATACATGCCGAACACATCGACGGCCGCGGCGTCGGCAATATCCGGCGCAAATATGAAATGCTGATCCAGCGAGAGTCCCGCCATGGTCAGGTTCTTGATATTGAAATAGTTGGTTTTGGCGTCGGCAATGCGCCCGGAAGCAAATCCGATGACGACGATGCGCCCGCCCAATGCCATGGCGCGAATCGCGGCGTCGAAATAATCGCCGCCGAGCGGATCGAGCACTATATCAACGCCGTAATTATCGGTCACCGCATAGATCTGATCGCGAAGTCCGTCGCGCAAATTGTCCACCGTGACGTCGATGGTGAAATCGGCCCCGCTGGCCTTGGCGAGTTCACCCTTTTCGGGCGAGCTGACCCCGGCGATGACCGTCGCGCCCTTGGCCTTTGCGATCTGAATGGCGGCGAGCCCGACGCCGCCCGAGGCCCCCAGCACCAACACGGTTTCGTTGGGCCTGTATTGCCCATATTGCCCGCGCGTCATCAGCCCGACATAAGCGGTCATATAGATGGTCACCATACCGGCGGCCGGTATGAAATCCAGATTATCCGGAATCTTGTAGACCCGCATTTCCGGGCCGACGGCCTGCTCGGCATAACCACCCAGACGCAGAGGCGCGGCAACCCGGTCGCCGGGCTTGACGCGGGTCACGCCCTCACCCACCGCGGCGACTATTCCCGCCACATCGCGGCCTGGAACGAACGGTCGTTCG
>CALGIA010000052.1 GCA_937916005.1 uncultured Rhodospirillaceae bacterium | reverse complement strand
CCGCCAATTACATCGATCATCAAAAGGAAATGAACGATGGCACGGCGCTGGAAAAATCCGATACCACCCCGTATTTCTTCCTGAAATCCGGCCCTCACTGCGTGATCGGCCCCGGTGCGGAAATTCGCCTGCCCAGGGTATCGCAACAGGTCGATTGGGAAGCCGAACTCGGCGTGGTGATCGGCAAGCCGGCGCGCAACGTGTCCGTTGAAAACGCCCTCGATTATGTGGCCGGCTATACGGTGTTCAACGATCTGTCGGCCCGCGATCTTGGCAAACCAAAGGGACGCCGCTGGCTGACCGACTGGTTCGCGCACAAGAATTTCGAAGGGTCCGGCCCCATGGGCCCCTGGATCGTACCCGCCGACGATATCCCCGATCCCCATGACATCGATATCAAGCTCTGGGTCAATGATGAGCTGATGCAGAATTCAAACTCCAAATATCTGTTCTACAACATCGCCGAACAGATCGAATATGTCAGCCGGCGCATGACCCTGCGTCCGGGCGATGTGTTCGCCACCGGCACGCCGTCGGGCGTTGGCCGGCCGCGCGGCATCTTCCTGAAACCGGGCGACACGGTCACCATCGAACTGGGCGGCATCGGTACGCTGCAAAACCCGGTGGTGCAGGGCGACTGATCTCGACGGACAATGACCGACCGGACTATCGCAATACCGCGCGCCGTCAATCTTGTGATTGACGGCGCGCGCATTTACGGCGAATGGCGCCGCGAACCCGTTCCGGGCCGCCCGGTGCTGGTGTTTCTCCATGACGGGCTCGGCAGTGTCGAGAACTGGCGGGCGTTTCCGGATATGCTGGCCGATGCGCTGGGGTTGGGCGCTTTCGCCTATGACCGTCTCGGCTATGGGCGGTCCGACGGGCCCGACACGTGGCCCGATGATTTCATGGCCCGGTCGGCAAAACGGCTGCCGTTGGTTCTGGACGCAGCGGGGATCGACGATTTCATCCTGATTGGCCATAGCGACGGCGCGACGGTCTCGCTGGAATATGCCGCGACGGCGCCGGAGGGCTTGCGCGCCGTGGTCAGCCTGGCCGCCCACGTGAAGCGGGACCCCCGATCTTACGGCGGATTGCTGGAATTTATTGAGGTCGCCCGGGGCGAGGATTTGCCCGCCTGGCTGGAACGGTTTCACGGCGATCGCGGTCGCCGGGTCCTGACCAGCTGGTGCGATATTTGGAAACGCAATCTGGATGCGGGGTGGGATATTTCCCGCAGCCTGAAAACCATTGTCGCGCCGCTATTTGCCGCGCAAGGGGTCGACGATCAATGGGCGCATCCCCTGCAGATCGACGCCATTGCCGAAAATGCGCCCCATGCCGAGACACGGCTGCTGGAAGGTTTGGGCCATTTCCCCCATCTGGAGGACCCGGCGGCGCTGGTCGAACTAATCGCCGGGTTTCTGCGGCCTCTAACCTCAGATATCCAGTAAAATGCCTTCGTCGATGGCGCGGCGCACCCGTTCGGAATCGGCCTTCTTATCGACCGCCGGGCTGCGCGACTTGGCGTAGGTATGTTTTTCCGTCAGGCGTCCGCGTTCAAAATGCAGAATGTCGAGACCGCGCCAGCCACCGGCGCGCCCGCTTTCCTCAACCGTCAGCAGCCAGCGGATCAGCGCCTTGCCGGTCCCCGGTTCCGGACCGGGTTCGATAAACATGTCCTCCGTATGGAACCGCATGCGTCCGTAATCGCCCCGAAACTGCGGGATGAATGCTTCCCGGATGGCGGCCTTGCCCACATGGCGCACCGCGTTGAACTCATCATAAATTCCATCGTCGGCGAAATACGACATCACCTCGTCGATATCCTCGCGATTGAATGCCTCGGTAAAATCGATTGTCAGCTTTTCAAGGGCCGCGCGATCACTGCCATTGCCGTTCATGGCGAAGTCTCCCAATTTCCTTGCATTATGCTATCGTTCAAAAAGTCGCTCAACAAAGGAATACCCGATGCGCATCGTGGATTTGACGCTTCCGATCAATCAGCACATGACCGGCATACCCGGGATCAAGGAATATATCGAAAACCCGACCCGCTGCGTGGTGCTGTCGGCGTTGAGCGAGGACCATCTGGCCCACATCAGGGCAAGCGGGCTCGAAACCATCGACAAGCCGGAAATAACCCATCACATGATGAGCCGGCTGGAAATCGTTGGCCATATCGGCACCCATATCGATGCGCCGGTCCATTTTCTCGAAGACACCTGGTCGATCGATGAAGTGCCGCTGGACAGCACCATCGGGAAAGGCCGGATCATTCCGCTGACCGACACCAGGCCGGGCAGCGCGGTGACCGCCGATATGGTCCTGGCCGCCGGGGTGGATTTCGACGACAGCGTGATCCCCATTCTTCATACCGGATGGACCGACCGGGCCTGGGGAACCGACCGGTTCTGGGAGGAAATGATCTGGCTCGATGTCAGCGTCAGCGAATTGATGGTTGAGCGGGGCGTGAAGGCGGTGGCGCTTGATTTCTTCCCCGAGGCGCCGTTCTGGAATGGCGTCTTCCGGGGCGACGGCGTGCCGGGCCCCAATCACCGGATGCTGCTCGGCAATAAAACCATCATCATTCAGCTCCTGACCAATATCGGCGATATCGGAGCGGAAGACTTCACGCTGGTCGGCGCACCGCTCCGGCTAGAGGGGCTCGACGGATCACCGGCCCGGGTCTTTGCGATGATCGGGTGAGATGAATATTAATGCCGAAAGTGTGACCGCCGTCACACTCTGGTCTTCCGGGGCGGGTTAACCTAATTGAACCATTAACCCTCCCAAACTAGCCTCGCGTAGTGTCGCGGGGCATTTTTTTCGTTATCATGCTGGTTGTCGAACCAAAGGAGCCGTCCGATGAAAAAACTTTTTATTGCCCTTGGCGTCATCTTTGTTCTGCTCGTTCTTGCCGTGTTTATTGTTCCCTTCCTCATTCCGGTTGAAACCTACAAGACGGAGATCCTGGCCCAGGTGAAACAGGCCACGGGCCGCGAAGCGCGGATCGACGGGGATTTCAAGCTGTCGATCCTGCCCAGCGTGAAATTTGTCGCCGGCAAGGTGTCCTTCGCCAATGCCCCGGGCGGCAAGGCGGCGCAAATGGTCACGCTCGACCGGTTGACGGTCAAGGTCGCGCTGTTTCCCCTGATCGGCGGCAATATCGAAATCGACGCCTTTGTACTCCAAAAGCCGGTGATCAATCTTGAGGTGGATGCATCCGGCAAACCCAACTGGCAATTCGGCGCCACGGCGAAAAAAGGCGATTCCGGCGCACCGGAAAAATCCGCGCCATCTTCCGAGTCCGGCGGTTCCGGGCTGGAAGGTTTGAAGCTGGGCGATGTGCGCCTCGTCGATGGGCTTGTGTCCTATCGGGATGCGCGCAGCGGCGAGGCGCAGCGGATCAGCGGCATCAACCTCACCGTATCGCTGCCGTCCCTCGACAGCCCCATGAAGGCGGATGGATCGCTGGTCTGGAACAAGGAAAAAATCGCGCTCTTGCTGGGCCTGTCCAATCCGAACGCATTTCTGGCCGGTAAAAAGACCGATATCAACACGCGTATCGAGGCCGCCCCGGTGAAATTCACCTTCAAGGGGTCGGCCGCCCAGGCGGGAAAAATCAAGGCGGACGGCGATCTTGATCTGGACGTCCCATCGATCCGCAAGCTCGCATCCTGGGTGGGCGCGAAACTGGACGCGCCGGGATCAGGCTATGGCCCGTTGAAGATCGCGGGCAAGGTGGATGTGAACGGCAACCGGTACGCATTCCGTGACGCGAAGCTTTCGGTCGATGCGATCACGGGGGCGGGCGAAGTCGCCTTCGACGGCGGCGGCCGCAAGCCGGTGATCACCGGAAAGCTCACCCTGGGCATGCTCGACGTAAACCCCTATCTGCCGCCTGAAGGAAAGGCCGCGACCCCTCAGGCCACTCCAAAACCAGTTGGCGGAACGGCCAGGGGCGGAAAGTCCCCCGGGGCTTCGGATTGGAGCGACGATT
>CALGIA010000051.1 GCA_937916005.1 uncultured Rhodospirillaceae bacterium | reverse complement strand
ATCGCGTAACCGCTACCGCCGCCAGATCAAAAGCCGGTACGATCCACGGCCATAATGCCATCTATCCGCAAGGGAATTGTATATCCGCTGCCATTACGCCACCTCCCGGATGGAGGTGGCGATTTTTTGTGAGATATTGGATAGGCACAATACTGTCCCCCATGTTTTTACGCTGGCGGAACAAACTCAAAAAAATGACATTTGCCGGTTCGCATCTTGGCGCGTGATCCATTCCGGACTCCGCGCCGCTTCATCCAAAATTTCGCGAATAAGACAAACTGGATCGGCCTCTGAATCCAATTCAGGATAATTCAGAAACATCGACTTATAGCCGGTTTCGGTGATCGGTAAAGCTGCCCTTTCCGGTGAAACCGAGCGGACTTCCAAATGCCGCAATTTATGGCCATAGGTATCTGCAAAGGATTTCGACCAGCTCCGGCAATAGCGGACTTCAATTTCCACGCTATTCCAGTTTAGTGAATGGGTTTCATATATTTGCGTCATATTCAGCCCCCTTACAAACAACGATAGATCAGGCGGCTGCCGTCAATGACGGTTTCTGAATAATCAAAACTTAAATCACGGGCGATTGCTTCATAGTCAATATAATTTTGAAGATGTTCGGGAATGTCGCCAAACAGGCCTTCATCGACAAATCGCTCGGCAAGCTCGCGCATGCTGTCGCATTCATAGATATCAATATCAAGATTGTATGGGTCTTTTTTGGCCTCATCGGCATCAAAGCCGCATTCCCCCACGGCAATGATGAAACGCACCTTTTCGCCGTCTTCCCACTCGTCACATTTTTCGAGGTAGTCAGGAAAATTGCACTGATTGAGCCTCCATGCGTCTGCCAGTTCGCAATCAATAATATCGGCATCAATGAAGTCGATTTCAAATTCCTCAACCGGATCGCCGTAATCGTTGCGCAAAGCCAAAGCCTTGGCGTTATATTCTTCTTCACTGCTGAAACAAAAACCACCGGCTGAAATGTCGTAGGGGTTTGCATATAATTTTATCATCGTTCTTTTTCCTTCTCTTTTTAAATGAACCCCAACGGGGACATGGTCGCGCCATGAACCCTTGGTGCTTCGCCGAGAAGGGGGTAGAAACTGCAAGGAGGCTCCGGACGAGGGTCCGCCAAGCTCATCCTTTATGAGCGCCATTTTCCCAAAATGTGGTGGATACGTCTGGATGCCTTGCAGGCGCGAGGGTGAAACCCTTAGCAATCATCTAAAAAATGCCGTGCTGGAATTTCCGGCGCGACACTAATTCGGAGTGTTACGGGGTGTCCCCGTTAGATAAGGGGTGCTCGAAAACAACGTATCTGGTTGAGATCAAGGGAAAGGCCTTTCCCCAAAAGGAAACTATAAATCAAAAAAATGTACGTTCACGCTATCGGTATTCCAGTGTGACCCAAATGTCATTACGCCACCTCCTTTATGGAGGTGGCATCCTGAAGACTGTTTAGGTGATCAACAGCGCGCTGCGCATGAGCGGCGGCGGAAAAGATTGCGCGTTTGTCGTTCTTCAAGACTTTCAGCCATGATGCGATATAGGCGGAATGGTCATCCCGGACTTCTGGGGTGAGTTCCAGGTCGGCACAAAGGAAGGCAGACCCAAGCTCGGCGACCAATTCTTCACGGGCGTAACCTTCATCGCCGAAACGCTTGCGGCCAAAGCTGCGATCCAAGCGGTCTGGATGACGTGTCCAGTGCGTAAACTCGTGTGCGAGTGTGGCGTAGTAGCTCTCAGGATCACAGAAGGTCTCGAAATACGGCATCTGCACATGATCGGAACCGACATTGTAATAAG
>CALGIA010000050.1 GCA_937916005.1 uncultured Rhodospirillaceae bacterium | reverse complement strand
ACTGACCAGGCACGGCGTCCGGCATGTTTTTCACAGATATGACGGAGCCGGCCATGCTTTCCAGAATTTCACAGCGCCCGAGCGCTACCGGGAGGAGGCCGCCAGGGACGCCCAGGCCAAGCTGCTGGCGTTCCTGAACGCGGAATTAAAAAGATAAAGCTAGTAACGGACGCCGACCGAGAAGGTCACGATGTTTTCGTTGAAATCCGATGATTTCAGGTTCGACTGTGCGTCGGTATATTCGTAATCGAACTTGGCGAACACATGGCGGGAAAGATTGGCGTTGAGGCCGAGGTTGAGGGTCCTGCGTTCATCTCTCCGTTCCGCGCCGATGCTGGGCGTGACCCCCGAATAATTCTTGTCGGCATATTTCAGGCCGACATTGAGCACCGGGCTCCAGGATTTAAGCCGGTCCACGGCAACCGGCAGTTTAAGCCGGGCATGAAATATTTGCCCGAAATAATCCAGCTCATCCCGACTGGTGTTTTCACCTTCCGCCTGATAGCCGAGCGAGAGATAGGCCTTGCCGTCCATGAAAAACAGAAAACTGTCGATCGTGCCGGAATTCATCCTCCCATCGCGGCCGTCATTGTCGGCGCCGATGAAATCGTATGTATAGCGTAAGCTGACATACCAGCTATCGGTCACGCTACGGCCCAGCGTGGGCGTGAAGCTGCGTATGGAGACGAAATTGTCACTCCGGCGCGATGAGCGCCCATACAGATACTTCAGCCCCACATCGTAACCGTCGATTTCATTTTTAAGCGAGCCCGAAACCAAATTGAATTGCCGGTCGGAGCTGGTCAAATTCCTGGACAGGTTGGGGGGCGTGTCGGTTTCATCGGCCATGGCCGGCCCGGCGCTCGCGCCGAGCAATATCGCGCCCGCAAGCAACAGAAATGGCCATCGTTTAATGCCGAGATCAGATTTCAACATCGCCAGGACCTAATAATGTCCCCGAAATTGCCGGAGCCTTGCCCATTTTTATGATAAGCGCTCTTGGTTAACAAAAATTTACTTTTTCGCCAGCTTTACTGCCGCCTTGGCCGCAGCCTGTTCAATTTTTGCGATTTTCCATGGTTTCCAATAAAAGAATTTATATAGATATAATAAATATCGTGGAGAGCAATAATTGAATATTTATTTATTTTGGTTTATTCCTCCTTTGTCCCTAAATGATAAATTTTCAGTTAAGAATTGCTTAATACCTCTTAGGTATATTGCCCAATAGATAAAACCGCATCTGCGATACGTGGCGCATTCTGCATTGTTAAAGGGGAACTCCCGGTGATTTCGCTCAAGAAATCCCCTTCGGTGGAAACCAGCGACGGCCCGAAACTTGCGTTTCGGGACCGCTTTGATGCGTGGTGGACCGGCAAGCCGGCTCGTCCCGGTGGCGGGAGCGCGGAAGCTTCGAAACCCGGAGAAAATAAGCCTGTCGATGAAGAGGCCCAGGCTCGAAAGCAGGCAATGCGCGACGAAGCCCGGGTAGCGTCGGCGGCGGCCAACGCGGCGCCGGATACAAATTGGCCGCAAATGCGCCGGAAAATCGCCCAGATAGCTTGGGGGGACGGTTTCAACGCACCCGGCGGAACGGCCCTTGCGATCGAACTGTCACAACCCCTTCAATTGGATAAATCACGCAGCCTGATCGAGATCGGCGCCGGAATGGGGGGGAGCGCCCGCGAAATCGTGGCGGCAACCGGGACATATGTAACGGCTTGGGAACTTGACCCGGAACTTGCCGAAGAAGGCGCTGTCCAGGCCGACGTGATGGGGCTCGAAAAGAAAGCTTCGGTTCTTGTTCTCGACCTGGAAAAATATGAATTCAAAAAGAATTTCTACACCGGCGCCTTGATCCATGAGGTCTTGTTCCGCCTTGAAGACAAGGAAACCATGCTAAAATCCGTCATCGATTCCATGAAGATCGAAGGGCAGATCGCGATTTGGGATCTGTTCTTCGAAGACCCGCAGCCGGATGGCGCGCTGCAGGAATGGCTGACCGGCGAAAACGGGGAGGCCTACCCCTGGTCATGGGAAAGCGCGCGTGATTTCCTCACTGAAAACTCGATCGATATCCGGGTCTCCAATGACGAAACGGAAAGATATTGCGCCATGGCGATCGACGCCTGGTCCGGATTCGTCAAGCAAATCACCGAAGATCCGGTGGGCGAGGACATGGTTATCACCGTCGTTCGCGAAGTCGAGCGTTGGTCGCGGCGGATTGCCGCCATGCAGGCCGGTGAACTGAAGGTTTACCGGTTTTCGGGAATCAAACGGAAACCGGTGGAATGATGCGTATTGGGGCCGTTGATAGCGCCATGGACGCCACCGTTGACTCCAGGGGCCGGGCTGGCTATGTTCCGGCGCTGTTAAAACAGGAAATTCGTTATGAAAGTTCTTAATTCACTCAAGTCGGCCAAGCTTCGCGATCAGAATTGCGTGGTCGTGCGCCGCAAGGGCCGCGTATACGTGATCAACAAGAAGAACCCCAGGTTCAAGGCCCGCCAGGGCTGAGCGACTTTCGGGCGAGATGAATTTGGCCGCGCATTGCGCGGCCTTTTTCATTGCCCGGACACGATAACCCCCTCCCCCCGTCTCCGACCCGTGTCTCCGACCTTTGAAATTTCCCCTCCCGGTGTTCTAATCCGTCGATCGCTCTATGTGATGGCTTGATACCAGGGACCATAAGCCAAGGATCATAAGAAAGGCGCGACATGCGAATGCCGGAGCCGGATCGGGAGATTCTCGCCCGGCGGAACCAGATTATCCGTGACCTTCGGGGCCTTGTCGCCGATGGCGGCGTGATTGACGATCCCGACGGCCTGAAAACCTATGAAAGTGACGGGCTGACCGCGTACCGCCAGCCGCCCATGGTGGTCGTGCTGCCGGAGACCACGCAGGAAGTCTCCTCCGTGCTGGCCTATTGCGGCGATAACCACATCAAGGTGGTGCCGCGCGGCGCCGGAACTTCCCTGTCCGGCGGCGCGCTGCCCCTGGCCGACGGGGTGATGCTCGGCCTCGCCAAGTTCAACCGCATTCTCGATATCGATTTCGATAATCGTTGCGCCGTGGTCCAGCCCGGGGTGCCCAATCTCGCCATTTCCGACGCGGTGGCCGGCGACGGGTTTTACTATGCGCCCGATCCGTCGAGCCAGATCGCCTGCACCATCGGCGGCAATGTCGCGGAAAATTCCGGCGGGGTTCACAGCCTGAAATACGGCCTGACGACCAATAATCTGCTGGGCGTGGAAATGGTGCTCATATCGGGTGAAATCATCCGCCTGGGCGGCAAGCATGCCGATACGGACGGCTATGATCTGCTGGGTCTGATGACCGGGTCGGAAGGCCTGCTGGGCGTGGTCACCGAGGTGACGGTGCGGATCCTGCCCAAGCCG
>CALGIA010000049.1 GCA_937916005.1 uncultured Rhodospirillaceae bacterium | reverse complement strand
GGGCCTGTTGATCAGAACATATGAAATTCCTTGAATTCCTCGGCGCGGTAATGGGCTTGCCAGGGGTCGGTGCGGATGTCGAGAACTGTCGTGACCCCGGCATTCAGGGCGCGTTCCAGCGCGGGTTTCAGGTCCGCCGGCTGCTCGATACGTTCACCCCTTGCGCCATATGCCTGAGCCAGCATCGCCAGATCGGTCTGACCGTAATCCGACCCCAGATAGCGGCCCTGATGCTGCACCTTCTGGAACAACCTCAAGGCGCCATACCCCTGATCGTTATAGACGAGGACCACGACGGGAATATTTTCACGAACCGAGGTTTCGAGTTCCTGTGTCATCATGCCGAAATCACCGTCTCCGATGGCGACCACAACCTGACGGTCGGGATGGGCCAATTTCGCGCCGATCCCGCCTGCAAAGGCAAATGCCATGGACCCGGTGCCGGCGGGCAACAGATATCCATAGGGTTTGCGGATCTTCATATGATGGGCGTACTGGGTATGGTTTCCCGCGCCGCATGATACGATGACGTTCTCGTCGCAAACCTCCATCACCGCCTGGCTGATGAGTTGAGGCTTGATTGGGACCGACTCCAGATCCACGTCATAAAACCGGGCGGTTTCCTGATCGTTGAGCTCCGCCAGCGCTTTTCCGCGCAGGTGTTGTGCGCCGTCCGGGTCCCTGATGTTGTTGGACTCGCAATAAGCCAGGGCATCACGCAGGAACATGCCGGAACAGGACGCAATCCCCACTTCGACGGAATATTGCCGGCCGATTTCCAGTGGTTCGGCTTCAACCTGAATGATTTTGCACTCTTCGCCGATCAGCGACCAGTTGATGGTGCTGACATTCAGGAACCGGCAGCCGAGTCCCAGGACCACGTCGGCGCGTTTTAGCGCTTCATTTGCCGTCGTCCGGCCAAAATGCCCGATCAGCCCGACGGCAAGCGGATGGTCCTCGGAAATCGCGCCGCGGCCCATTTCCGTGGTGACCACCGGCGCGCCGAGACGTTCCGCCAGCGCCACCAATTCATCCCAGGCCTGAGCCCAGATCACGCCGCGTCCGGCAATGATCACCGGGTGTTTGGCGGCTGCAAGCAATGCGCAGGCGCGTTCGACGGCTTCCGGGTCCGGGCGGGTACGGTTGGCTACATAGGCGGGCTTAGCCGGCCCTTTCAGGGATTTGTCGCTGGACTCGATTTCGACCGGTTGAGGCAGCAGGTCTTTCGGAAAATCAAGATGGACCGGGCCCGGCTGGCCCGATGTCGCCATCTGGAATGCGGTGCGCATCAGGCGCTTGACGTCCTTGGGTTCGCGCATCTGGTCGTTCCACTTGGTGACTTCGCGGAACACTTCCATCACGTTAAACTCATGCCACAGGTTGCGGCCCAGCCGGAAGGTGTCCAGATTGCAGGAAATCACGATCATCGGCACCGCGTCCTTTTCGGCGATCCATGTTCCCAGTACCGCGTTGGAGATTGCCGGCCCCACATGCAGCAGAACGCAGGAAGGTTCGCCGGTGACCCGGGAATAGGCGTCGGCCATGCCTGTTGCGCCATGTTCCAGCCGGCAGGTGATGTACCGGATTTCATCCTGGCGGTCATACATCACGTCGAGGATCGGAAGCACCGTGTCTCCGGTCAGGCCGAAAACGCATTTTACGCCTTCATCGATCAGATGCTGAACGATCGCCTCGGCGACGGTGACATGTGACGCCATCTTATTCCCCTATGATTGTTACGGCATGCTTGCGCGTATTTGCGCGGGCGTCAATCATCGGGCTCGCGAAGGCTTGATGAGCATTCCGGGGACACGCTGCTATAGTCTCGAAGAAACTTAAACAGGGAGATAAAAACATGACGGAACCGGTTATCACGAAAGACGACATTATGCAGGCCTGCGAAGGCATGCTCCGAAAACAGATGTATGTGGTCTTTACCACGCCGACCAACGGGCTCGGCCCGGTGATGGAAAATGTTGAAGAGCATCTGAAATTTCAAATGTCGCTGGAGGAGCGCGGAATAATGTTCGGCGCCGGGCCGTTTTGGGCCGATGACGAGCACACCTGGAATGGCGAGGGAATGGTGATCATCCGCGCCGGCTCACTGGCCGAAGCACGTAAGATCGCCGAGGAAGACCCCATGCATCAATGCGGCGCGCGGTCCTTTACGGTGCGGCCCTGGTTGCTCAACGAAGGCACCTTCACGTTGAAGGTGCGCTATTCGGACGGTAGCCGCGAACTTGTTTGATAGCGGGGACCCCGGCCGCGTTACCGGGGTTTCCCGCGATCCCGCACCGTTTTATGATGGCCGCCACAAATACAAATAGGCGGCTCATGCTGATCTGTTGCGCGGCCAGGCGGAAGACTGATTTTTATTTCGACCCGGCCCACCATGACGGATAGCGATATCAGCGCGGAAGCCGCCGCGTCGTCGCACCCCCATCGCTGGGTGATGCTGGCGAGCATTGCATTCCTGTATGCCTGCTTCGGATTGACCGTGGTGTCGCTGGCGCCGCTGGTTGGGCCGATCCGCCAGGACCTTGGGCTGACCAATTCCCAATTCGGCAGCGTGATGGGCGCGTGGCCGCTGGTTTATATATTTTTCGCTGTTCCCTGCGGCGCGTTGCTGGACCGGGTCGGCGCGCGCCGCGCCATCGGTCTCGGATGTGTGGGCGTCGCACTTTCATTGGCGATGCGGTCCATCGCCACGGATCACGTTAGCCTGTTTCTCGCTGTCGCGGTGTTCGGCGTTTGCGGGCCGCTGGTGTCGGTCGGCGCGCCCAAGGTGATTGCCCAGTGGTTTTCCGGCAAGGATCGCGGCTTTGCCATGGGAATTTATTTCGCGGGAAACTCCATTGGTATCATCGCCGTCCTGTCGCTGACCAATAGTGTCGCCATGCCCCTGGCCGGCGGAAACTGGCGAACGGTGCTGTTGTACTATGCGGGTCTGGTGCTGACCTCTGGCATCCTGTGGCTGATCGCCAGTTCCCATCGCGCAAACCGGGAACTGGAAAGCGAATTCGCCGCCGAGCCGCGACGGTCCCAATTCAGTGTGTTTGGCGAATTGCTGAGTCTCCCAGCGATCAGAATCATTCTGGTGATGTCGGTGGGCATGTTCTTCTTCAACCACAGCCTTAATAACTGGCTACCTGAAATTCTGCGCGACGGCGGCATGGATGCGGTCACCGCCGGGTACTGGTCGTCGATCCCGACCTTGGTGGGGATCGCGGCGGCGCTGACCATCCCGCGCATGGCGATCCCGGAACGTCGCTATGCCATATTGGCTGTGTTGATTCTGAGCGGCATGACGGCGTCTTTGTTGCTTCACCTGGAGCAAGGCGGCGGGCTGGTTCTGGCGCTGCTTCTGCAAGGCCTTACCCGCGGCACCATCGGATCGATCATTGTTCTGATATTAATGGAAACCAAGGGCGTCGGATCCCGCGCCATGGGCGCCGCCGCCGGGCTGTATTTCTCGGTCGGCGAGGTCGGCGGCGTGTTGGGACCTCTGACCGTCGGCATGCTGTCCGATTTCACCGGGGGCTTTTCAGCGCCTTTGTTCCTGTTGACCGGGGTGACCGGCTTCATGTTTGTCATGCTGGGTCTTCTCTGGCGCATAAACCGCAATGCCATTGCGGCCGACTAGCTAACAACGGGCGATGCCCTCATAATCAAGATGTTCTTCAAACCAGTTTTCC
Source organism: uncultured Rhodospirillaceae bacterium (assembly GCA_937916005.1). GTDB lineage: Bacteria > Pseudomonadota > Alphaproteobacteria > MPNO01 > MPNO01 > CALGIA01. The sequence goes on along the minus strand of CALGIA010000049.1, from coordinate 3,092 downwards.
GGAGAGTTCCATGGCGTCAATGATCGGCCGTTCCATCCCCCGCAAGGAAGATGCGCGCTTGCTGCGCGGACAAGGATGTTTTTCCGATGACGTGACAATCGACGGCCAGGTATTTGCCGTCATGCTGCGGTCGCCCCACGCCCATGCGCGGATCAACGATATCCATATTGACGCAGCCCTGGCCGCGCCGGGCGCTCTAGCCGTATTGACCGGCGCCGACGTACAGGCCGATGGTTTGACGACGATCACCCATAATCCGCTGCATTCCAGCCCGCCCGATGTGGCGGTCGTCAATCGAGACGGCTCGCCGATCCCCTTGCCGCCGCATTACATCCTGCCCGCCGACAAGGCGCGTTTCGTGGGTGAGCCGGTCGCCATGGTGATCGCCGAGACCCTGGCCCAGGCGCGGGATGGCGCCGAACTGGTCGTGGTCGATTACGGGATTCTGCCGTCGACCAGCGGCACTGCGGACGCGGCGCGCCCCGACGCGCCGAAAGTCTGGGACGACCGCCCCGATAATATCTGCATCGACGCCGATATCGGCGACCGGGACGCGGCCGATGCGGCGTTCGAAGTCGCCGCCCATGTGGTCAGGATATCCACCACCCTGTCGCGCGTCACCGGCGTTCCCATGGAGCCCCGCGCCGCGCTGGGTGATTGGAATGCGGCGACCGGGCGCTGCACAATCTATGCCGGGTCCGGAGGCACAGTGCGCCAGAAGCGGGAGATCGCAGAAATTCTCGGCATGGAACAGAAAAATGTCCGCGTGATCGCGGGCGATGTGGGCGGCAATTATGGGACCCGAAATGCGCTGTATGTTGAATTCGCCCTGGTAGCCTGGGCGTCGCGCCGCCTCAACCGGCCGGTAAAATGGACCGCCGAACGTACGGAATCCCTGCTGACCGATTACCAGGCCCGCGACCTGGTGGTCGAGGCGGAACTCGCCGTCGACAACGATGGAAAATTCCTGGGGCTTCGCACGTCCAACCTCAGCAATATCGGGTCTTATGCGGTGTCGTTCCTGCCGCTGGTCAAAGGCATTGAGATCATGTCGAGCGCCTATCGCATTCCGGCGGCCTATGCGCGCGCGCGCGCGGTGACCAGCAACACGCCCCCGACATATCCCTATCGCAGCGCGGGCCGGCCCGAGGTGATCTATGTGATGGAACGCCTGATTGATAAGGCGTCTCGCAAAACCGGTATTGACCGGGCCGAAATCCGACGCCGGAACATGATCCCGGAAGCCGACCTTCCGTATGATAATGGGCTCGGCATGGTCTATGATTCCGGCGATTTCGTTGCGAATCTGGAACATGCCGTCCGGCTCGGAGCGTGGGACGGTTTCGAGACGCGGCGCGATGAGGCCCGCAAGCGCGGCAAGCTGCGCGGTATTTCCATCGGCAATTACATCGATCTGTCGACCGGCGCGCCGATCGAGCGTAGTGAAATCGAAATCATTCCCGACGGACGGCTTGAGGTTGTGATCGGCACCCAGGCAGCCGGGCAGGGGCATGAAACCAGTTTCGGTCAGGTGGTCGCGGATTTGCTGGACGCTCCCTATGACGCGATCCGCCTGATTCAGGGCGACACCGACGTGGTCAAGGCCGGCGGCGGCACCCATTCGGGCCGCTCCATGCGCATGGGGGCCATCGTGCTCAGCAATTCGGCTCAGGAAATCATCGATAAGGGGATCCGCATCGCGGCTGTCATGTTGGAAGCTTCCGAATCCGACATCGAATATACCGGCGGAAATTTCGTTGTTTCGGGCACCGACAGGTCGATCGGCCTGTTCGACGCTGCCCGCGCAGCCGTTGAACGCAAGGATCTGCCGGAAGTTCTGCAAGGTCCGCTGCGGGGCGAATCCCAGATCAATATCCCCAAGGCCGCTTTCGGCGACGGGTGTCATGTCTGCGAAGTCGAAATCGATCCCGAGACAGGTACAGCGGAGATTATCCAATACACGGCGGTCGATAATGTGGGGCGCGCGATCAATCCGCTACTGATCGATGGTCAAACCCATGGCGGCATTGCCCAGGGCGTCGGTCAGGCCATGCTGGAACGGCTGGTTTATGATCCTGAATCCGGCCAGGCCCTATCGGGCAGCTTTATGGATTACGCCATGCCCAGGGCGGATTCCCTGCCCAGTTTTACAACCCTGATCACCGAGGTTCCAAGTCCAAGCAATCCGCTCGGCGTGAAACCGGGCAGCGAAGGCGGCACCGCGCCGGCGCCGGCCGTGGTCGCCAATGCCATCGTCGATGCGCTTTACGAACTCGGCGTCCGCCACATCGAAATTCCGGCGACGTCGGAACGAATCTGGAACGCGATCCAGGTTGCGAAGAATTAGCTCTTCAACAATTCGGTGATCATGGGCGAGGCGGGGATGCTGCCTTCGCCGCTATAGGCTTCATGGTTGGCTTCGATTTCATCCAGCCGGTAGTGATAGTTGATCATCATGCCGGCGGATTGGGCGAGGCCTTTTTCCGAAATGTCGGCGAGCCAGTTCAGGCGTTCCATGCGTGCGCCGTTGGACAGGTGAAAATGGCCGACAGGGTCGAGCGCGTGACCATCTTTTCGCTTGGCTTCAGCCAGATACTCCGCGCAGAGCCGCATCAATGGTCCCTTGAGGGTATCTGCCAGCTCGCCGCCGTGCTGCCAGTCGGGCAGCGCGACAAAGGCCGGCAACGATACGGCGGCGGCGGCCTCCGGAACCAGTACGGCCAGAGCCGTGCGTTCGGATTCGGTCAGAATATCGCGTTTTTCCTCGGCGGCCTCGCGGCTTTGCTGGTCGAGCCAGCGCCTGAACCCGGGAATCGGAGACAGCGTAGCGAAATTTTTCAGCCCCTCGAACTCGGAAGTCAATTGATCGACGACCCGCTTGATCAGAAAACCGCCAAAGCTGATCCCCGCGAGCCCACGCTGGGCGTTCGAAATGGAATAGAAAATTGCCGTATCTGCTTCCGTTGCATCGACCACCGGGGCCATTTCATCGAGCAATGTCTGGATATTGCCGGCGATCCCGTCTGTCAGGGCGATCTCCACGAAGATCAGAGGCTCATCCGGCATGCGCGGGTGGAAGAACGCATAGCAGC
>CALGIA010000048.1 GCA_937916005.1 uncultured Rhodospirillaceae bacterium | reverse complement strand
GGCGCGCACCGAAGATCCGAAATTCCTGACCGGGCGCGGGCAGTTTCTCGACGACATCACCCTGCCGAGACAGGCCCACGGCTTCGTGCTGCGCTCGCCCCATGCCCATGCGCGCATCGTCTCCATGGATATCCGCGCCGCCCTTCAGTCGCCCGGCGTGGCCGGCATTTTCACCGGCGAGGACTGGGAAGCCGAAGGCTTCGGCAGCCTGCCCTGCACGGAAAAACTCAAGCGTCCCGGCGGCGGCGACATGTACAAACCCTTTCACCCGGCGCTGGTGACGGGCGAGGTCCGCCGGGTCGGCGACCCCATCGCCTTCGTGGTCGCCGAAACAATCAATATGGCCAGGGACGCCGCCGAACGCATCGCGGTCGCATACGACCCCCTGCCGTCGGTCAGCACCATCGAGCAATCCGCCGCGCCCGGCGCGCCTCCGGTATGGGATGACTGCCCCGACAATATCTGCTTCCAGCATCGCCAGGGCGACGAAGCGGCCGTCGCCGCCGCCTTCGCCAACGCCGCCCATGTGATCCGCGACACATTCACCATCAACCGGGTGTCCGCCAACACCATGGAGCCGCGCTGCTGCATCGGGAATTACGACCCGGGCCAGGACCGCTACACGCTCCATACCGGTTTGCAGAACCCGCATCAGGTGCGGGGCCAGCTCGCCAATGACATCTTCCATCTGCCCGAATCCAAATTCCGCATCATCCCCGGCGATATCGGCGGCAGCTTCGGCATGCGGGGCGGGACCTATCCCGAACTGCCTCTGGTGCTGTGGGCGTCGAAGAAGCTCGGCCGCCCCGTGAAATGGGTCTGCGAACGCAGTGAAGGCCTGATGAGCGACGACCACGCCCGCGACTGCGTCGCCGAGGCCGAACTCGCGCTGGATGGGGACGGAAAATTCCTGGCGCTGAAGGTCGTGAACAGGGCCAATGTGGGCGCCTATCTGGGCGTCCGCGCGCCGCGCCCCCCGGTGGGCAATCTCGGAACCTATTGCGGCGTCTATGCGACGCCGGCGGTCCATGTGGATATCAGCGGCTATTTCACCAACACCAACTGCTTCAACCCCTATCGCGGCTCGGGCGGGCCCGAGGCCGGTTTCATTCTCGAGCGCCTGATCGACAAGGCGGCCCGGTCCCTGAAGCAGGACCCGGCGGAAATTCGACGGCGCAACATGGCGCCCGCCTCGGCGATGCCATTCACCAACGCGCTCGGCTACACATATGATTGCGGCGAATTCGAGCGCGTCATGGACCATGCCCTGACCCTGGGCGATTATGACGGCTTCGAGGCGCGCCGCGCCGAGTCCCGGTCACGGGGCAGGCTGCGGGGCAGGGGGCTGGCCAACGCCATCAAGAAGACCTCCATCCCCAATATCGAAACCGCCCAGATCCGCTTCGATGCCGGCGGCGGGGTGCGGCTGATGATGGGCACCATCTCCCACGGCCAGGGCCATGACACGGTGTTCAAACAGGTCCTGTGCGACCGGCTCGGCATCGCGCCCGACCGGATCACGCTGATCGAGGGCGATACGGATCTCACCTCCTTCGGCGGCGGCACCTTCGGGTCGCGCTCCATGGCCATGGGCGGCTCGGCCATCGTGAAGGCCGCCGAAAAGATCATCGAAAAGGGAAGCCGCATCGCCGCCCATCTGCTGGAAGCCTCCGATGCCGATATGGTTTTCCATGATGGCGCGTTCACCGTCACCGGCACCGACCGCTCGGTGGATTTCGCCCAGGTGGCCAGGGCGGCCTATACTCCCGGACAATTGCCCGATGACATGGAGCCGGGGCTGGATGAGCTGGCGGCATTCCGCCCGCCGGCCCAGAACTGGCCCAGCACCAGCCATGTCTGCGAGCTGGAAATCGACCCGGAAACGGGGATTGTGGAAATTCTCCGCTATGCGGTGGTGGAAGATCTCGGCACGGAAATAAACCCCATGCTGATCGACGGCCAGACCCATGGCGGGCTGGCCCAGACCATCGGTCAGGCCCTGATGGAAGACGTGGTGTTCGACCCGGACTCGGGACAGCTCCTGTCCGGCTCCTTCATGGATTACGCCATGCCCAGGGCCGATGATTTCTGCATGTTCGACCGGGAAGGCGAACCGGTCCCGACGGCGACCAACCCGCTGGGCGTCAAGGGCGGCGGCGAACTGGCCCCGGTGGCCTGCCTGCCGGCCATGTTCAACGCGCTGGATGATGCGCTGTCGGGCGGGCCGTCGGGGGCCGATATCGCCATGCCCGCCACGCCCGAACGGGTCTGGCGCGCGGTGTCCGGAATCCGTTAGAGGAGCCGTCAGGGTTAGCGGCACGGCCATGGCTGTTCCCGTCTGGCCCTGCCGCCTGTATAAGCCGGAGACGGATAACCCGGACATGGATAACCCGGATAAGGGGATCGGCGATGACTGACAAGGATCTGGAAGATTTGTTTGAAAACAACAGGGTCTGGGCGGACTCCAAAACCCGGATGGATCGCGACTATTTCACGCGGCTCTGCGAGATGCAAAATCCCGACTATCTCTGGATCGGATGTTCGGACAGCCGGGTTCCGGCCAATGAGATTGTCGGTTTGCAGCCCGGTGAGCTGTTCGTGCATCGCAATGTGGCCAATGTGGTCCCGCACAGCGATCTGAACTGCCTGTCGGTCATCCAGTTCGCGGTCGAGGCTCTCAACGTGCGGCATATCATCGTGACCGGCCATTACGGATGCGGCGGCATCAGGGCGGCCATGGAGAACAGGGATCACGGCCAGATCGAAAACTGGCTGGCCCACATCAAGGATATCTACAGCCTGCATTACGACGAGATCATGGCGATCGACGACCCGGAAGCCCGCGCCGACCGGCTGTGCGAGCTCAATGTGGCTACCCAGGTCCGCAATGTGGCCAAGACATCAATCGTCCAGAACGCCTGGAAACAGGGCAAGAAACTGAAAATCCATGGCTGGGTATACAGCCTCACGGACGGCATCCTGCACGATCTGAATGTCAGCATCGAGTCAGCCGGGCAATTCCATCCGGTATACCGGATCTCGGACATGGACGGCGACTGAATTCCCCGGCGCCCCGGGACGGTCCCGGCGCTAACCTATTCCCCTCCCCCTTGAGGGGGAGGCAGGGTGGGGGGGCTGGTAGCTTTGAGAGAGGTGCGCGCCTGATTTTCTTCCGCCTGCCGGCGGAGTCCCCCCACCTTAATCCCTCGGTCCGCCATACGCGGCCCAAGCCTCAAGGGGGGAGGAAACCATTCCCGCTAGCTCGCCGCCTTGACGCGGATTTTCTGCTTGTTCAGCTTGCTGCCATGCAGGGCCTTGATGGCGATTTCCGCCTCATGGTCCAGCGCCATCTCGACAAATCCAAAACCCTTGGAAATGCCGGTGGCGGGATCAATGACCAGGTCGCAGCCCCTGATATTGCCATGGGCCTTGAACAGCTTCGCAAGCTGATCCTCGCTGAAATCCCGGGGCAGATTGAGAACGATCAGTTTCATGGCGGCTCCGGTAAATGACTTCCGCCCGTCCATATCATGGGGGGCGGGGCAGCGCCAGAAGGCGCGCGTGTGGGAATTGACCTTTGATCGACATCCGTACCGATACATTGTACAGTCGATGCCATGATAAGGACCTTTAAGCATCGCGGATTAAAGAGGCTTTATGAAAGAGGCGATCACGGCGGGATAAACGCTCAACAGCTGGCACGCATTGAAGACGTGCTGGGCCGTCTGGATTTCGCCGCTACGCCCGAAGTTCTTGATCTTCCGGGTTATGATCTTCATCGCCTCAAAGGGAAGCTGTCGGGTTATTGGAGCGTGAGGATTTCGGGAAACTGGCGGATTATATTTCGTTTAACCGACGGCGATGCGTTCGATGTTGAATTAATCGATTATCACTAGGAGCATGACGACATGCCGATGAAGAACCCGCCACATCCCGGTCGTTCCATCAAGGATGGCTGTCTTGATCCGTTGAATTTGTCCGTATCGGAAGGGGCGAAAAGGCTGGGCGTGGCGCGGCATACCCTGTCCAGGGTGATAAACGGCCATTCAGGAATCTCACCGGAAATGGCTATCCGGCTGGAAAAAATGGGATGGAGCACGGCCCATTCATGGCTGGCCATGCAGACCGCCTATGATCTGGCGCAAGCACAACGCAGCGCCGGAAAAATCAAGGTGCGGCCCTTGCAGGTGGCGTGACACTAAATATATGGGAACACTTATGTCATTGTTACGGGATCTGTCACCGTAACTGCCGAAATACCGGGCGACACCGGACCCCCATTACCGGGGATCCCATGAAACTTGCTATCCTTCATGGG
>CALGIA010000047.1 GCA_937916005.1 uncultured Rhodospirillaceae bacterium | reverse complement strand
GCATGGCGAGCCTGACCCTGGTGGGGTCGGCCGGCATTCGCATCAAGGGCATGCCGGCGGCCGATATCTTCATGATGGACCCGGAGGAAATGACCCGTGCGCTGCTAGTCGACGAAAACATCATCAAGGCCATGATGTCCATGGAACTGACCGAGGAACAGGAAGATATCCAGATCCGCAACAAGGTGTCGACCGCGCGGATGGCCTGGCAGCCCCGGCTTTTCAATCCCGCCCTGCGCAAATGGCTGCATCGGATCGACGTGCCGACCCATGTGATCTGGGGCAATCAGGACCAGATCATTGCGCCGGCCTATGCCGAGGAATTCAAGAGCCTGATTTCCGGCGCAACCGTCACCATGATCGACAATTGCGGTCACCTGCCGCAGGTCGAAGCCGTGGGTCCGTTCACCGACGCCGTGACCGGCTTCATCAAGGCTGCCTGACCAGGCTGAATCCGGGCAACCATGAAGCTTAGCACAGATCGAATTCTGACCACCCATGTCGGCAGCCTGCCCCGTCCGGAACCTTTGCTGGATTTGCTGGAAGCCCAGAACCGGGGTGGCGATTTTGATCCCGCCCGGCTTGCAGGTGCGACCACGGATGCGGTTGCCGAAATTGTGGCGCAACAGGTCGCGACCGGCATCGACGTGGTCAGCGACGGCGAAATGGGCAAGATTGCCTACACTTTCTATGTTCAGCATCGCCTGGGCGGCCTCAGCGAGGATGACGGAACCGAAAAGCCGCCCCGCCCGGCGACACGGGGAATGGATGTGGCCGACCATCCGGATTTTCTGGAACGCATGGCCGAACAGGGCGCCAACTGGTTCATGCGTTTCAAGGAAATCTGGTGCACCGGCCCGGTTACCTATGCCGACCGGGGTCCCCTGGAGGCCGATCTCGCCAATCTGAAATCGGCGGTCGATGTTTCCAGACCGACCGAAGCCTTTATCAACGCCGCCTCGCCGGGGGTGCTGACCAAATTCGTCCCCGATGCCTATTACCTGAATGAAGATGCCTATGTGGAGGCGCTCGCCCGGGCCATGAAGGTGGAATATGAGACGATCCACCAGGCCGGGTTCCTGTTGCAGATAGATTGCCCGGATCTGGGGTCGGCGCGGCATAACCAGTACCAGGCGCTGAGCGAGGCTGAATTTCTGCGCATCGCCGACCGCAATGTGGAGGCGCTCAACTTTGCGACCGAAAACATTCCGCCGGAAGACATGCGCATGCATATCTGCTGGGGCAATTACGAAGGGCCGCATACCCACGATATTCCCCTGGCCAGCGTGTTCGATGTCTGCATGAAGGCGCGGCCGTCGGCGCTGCTGTTCGAAGGCGCCAACCCGCGCCATGAACATGAATGGGAAGATCTGGCCAATGCGAAAATCCCCGATGACAAGGTGCTGATCCCGGGTGTGATCGATTCCATTACGAATTTCGTGGAACACCCGGCTCTGGTCGCGCAGCGCATCTGCCGTTATGCCGATATCGTCGGCCGCGAACGGGTGCTGGCCGGGACCGATTGCGGGTTCGCCACATTCGCCGGCCGGAAAAACCGTGTCGTGCCGTCGGTCACCTGGGCCAAGCTCGGCTCATTGGTCGAAGGCGCAAAAATCGCAAGCGGCCGGCTTTGGCCATAGCCGATATAAACAGGGAGACGGGAACATGAGTGACTCGAGCTATGAGACCATCCGGATCGACAAGCAGGACGGCATTACCTTTCTGGTGATGAACCGGCCCGAAAAACGCAATGCGATGAATCCGCAAATGCATTACGAGATGGACCGGGCGCTGCCCGAACTGGAAGCCGACCCGGACACCAAAATCGTTGTGCTGACCGGCGCGGGCGATACATTTTGCGCCGGCCAGGATCTGCGCGAATATTTTCGCGGGCTCGACGACAACCCGGCGGAGCGGCGGCGCGTGGGTGAGGCCAGCGAACGTTGGCGCAACCGGCGGCTGTCCGGCTACAACAAGCCGACCATCGCCATGGTCAACGGCTATTGCGTTGGCGGTGGTTTTACCCAGATGCTGTGCTGCGATTTCGCCATTGCCGCCGATGAGGCGATATTTTCCCTGTCCGAGGTCAATTGGGGAATTTTGCCCGGCGGGCTGGTCTCGAAGAAGCTGTCCGATGCGATCCTGCCGCGCCACGCCATGCTTTATGCCTGCACCGGGCGGACCTTCGGCGGCAAGCGCGCCGAGGAAATCGGCATGATCACGCAATCTGTTCCATTGGCCGAGTTACGAAAGGTCACCGAGGATCTGGCGCGGGAATTGATGGAAAAGAACCCGGAAGTGCTGCGCGCCACGAAACAGGCGATCCGCGCCGTGCGCACCATGAATGACGACCAGGCCTTTGATTATCTGGCCGCGAAATCAGCCGAGATCAAACTGCGCGACAAGGAAAATGCCTATTCCAACGGCATCAAGCAGTTCCTTGACGACAAATCCTATAAGCCGACCTTCGGGGCCTATGACCGGGAAAAAGCGAAATCGGAATAGGGTGCACGTAACATGGATCTTGGCATTCGGGGCAAACGCGCGCTCATGCTGGCGTCCAGCAGCGGGCTCGGCTACGCGTCGGCCTATGCGCTGGCCAAGGAAGGCGTCGATGTCTGCATCAGCAGTTCAAACCCGGACCGGGCGTCCGCCGCCGCCGCGCGGATCGCAGACGAAACCGGGATAAAGGCGGTCGGGCTGGTCGGCGATCTCGGCGACCCGGCCAATATGGATGGTCTGGCGCAAGGCGCACAAGCGGCCCTCGGAGGTCCCATCGATATCCTGTTCAATAATCACGGTGGCCCGCCCCTGCGCACGGCGCTGGAGGTCGGCGAGGCCGAATTGACCGATCACGCCAACAAGATGCTGTTGAGCCTGATCCGCATGACCCAGCTTATCGTCCCCGGCATGGTGGAACGCAAATGGGGCCGGGTGTTCATGGTCGGCGCGGCGGCGGTCGCTGAACCGATCCCCAACAATGTTCTGTCCAACGTGTTTCGGGGCGCCATGGCCTATTATTGCAAGACCCTGGCGGGCGAGGTGATCCGGGATGGCGTCACGGTGAATATCGTGTCGCCCACGGCGGTCCTGACCGACCGCACGCTCTACACCGCGGCGACATTTGCTTCGAAGAAGGGCATTACCCGGGACGAGGAACTGGAACTGCGTGAAAGCCGCCTGACCGCGGGCCGTTTCGGCAAGCCCGAGGAATATGGGGCAATGGTCGCCTTCCTCGCCGGGCAGAATGCGGCCTATAGTACGGGTGCAAACTGGCGGGTCGATGGCGGCGGCGCAAAAGGGATCTAAGGGAGCGCAAAATGACGGATTACTGGCTCAGCAAACTTCTGTTCGATCTGCAATCTCCGGCTAGAAAAGCCGAGTGGCAAGCCGATCACGACGCGGTGCTGCGGGATTATCCCCTGCGCCCCGAAATCCGCCAGGCCGTGCTGGATTGCGATGTGCCCGTGCTGGCGCCTCATGTGAATGCCTATCTGTTGCGGTTCTATCTCAGCGCCACCGGCATGAAGGACGATGAACTGATGGCCCGGCTGCATGCTCTCAGGGAGGACGCCTGAAATGGCAAAGCTCGTCGGCGCCTTCGCCGCCAGTCATGGACCGGTCATTGCCCGCGAATGGGATCAGCTGACCCCGGCCACACGGGACAAGGTCAACGATGCCTTTGATGAGATGGGAAAGCGGCTCAAGGCCCTGAAGCCGGATGTTCTGGTCATCCTGTCGCCCGATCACTGGGTCAATTTCTTCATTGATAATCTGCCGAGCTTTTGTATCGGGATCGGCGAGGAACATGACGGCCCGCCCGAACCCTTCATGAAGGCCGTCTTTCCCCATGACACCCTGCCCGGTCATCCGGCGCTGGGCCGTCATATTCTGGAATGCGCGCTGGGCGCAGATTTCGACCCGGCGCTTTCCCATCGGCTGAAGCTCGATCACGGGTTTTGCGTTCCGCTCTGGCGCATGGGGCTGGACCCGATCCCCGCTATCGTCCCCATAACGGTGAACGAGCTGGAGCCGCCCCTGCCCACCATCAAGCGCTGTCTCGCCTGGGGCCGCATGCTCCGTGACGCCATCGCCAGCTTTCCCGGCGATCAGCGCGTGGTCATTCTGGGAACCGGCGGGCTCAGCCATTCCATCGGCGAGCCGACCATGGGCGAGATTGACGAACCCTTCGACCATACCTGCATCGATCTGTTTTCCAGCGGGTCCGACGCGGAAATCGCGGCGACCCTGGAACACCGGCTGCTCTCGACCGGCAATGGCGGGCATGAGGTCCGCAACTGGGTCATCGCCCATGCCGCCGCCGGCGGCCAGGGGTTTGATCTGATCGACTACGCGCCGCTGCCCGAGGTTCATGTGGGGTGCGGTTTCGCTGAATGGCGCATGGAGGCCTGAATGAAAGACAAAACCTATCTACGCGGTCTGCTGGAATATAATGGCTGGGCCAATGGGGAACTGTTCTCAAAAGTCCGGGAACTGCCGCCCGAGGAAGTCACCAAAAAGCGCAAGACGCTGCTGGAATCCATCCATGTCAGCCTCAACCACCTGCTGGCGGTCGACCGCATGTGGCTCGCCCATATGCAGGGCCGCGCCCACGGCATCACGGAACTGCGCGCCCGTCTGTATGAAGACATGGATGAGCTGTGGGAAGCGCGCCAGGAAATGGATGCCACATTGCTGGACTATCTCGACGGGCTCGATGGCGATGCGCTGGAGGAAATCGTCGATTACGAGCTGATCGGCGGCAATAGGGGGTCCCTGTCCCGCGCCATGTGCCTGACCCATCTGGCCATGCATGGCAGCTATCACCGGGGCTGGATCGCCGACATGTTCGGCCAGGCCGGCAGCCCGCCCCCGATCATCGATATCCCGGTCTATGAGCGCGCCATCCGCGCCGGCAACCTGACGCCGCTGCCCTGATGACGGTTCGGTCACCAAAAGTCGCAATTATCGGCGGCGGTATCGGCGGTCTGGCGGCGGCCCTGGCGCTGCATCTTCGCGGCATCGAGGCGGAGGTCCATGAGAAAACGCCGGCGCTGAGCGAGATCGGGGCCGGGCTGAATCTCAGCCCCAATGCGTTGAAGGCCTTCCGCTCGCTGGGCGTGGAAGATGCCGCAACCAATATCGGGTTCCAGTCTCCGGACCAGGTGATCCGCAGTTGGCGCAGCGGCCGGGTGATCGCCCGCCAGCAGCGTAGCGGCAATGTGGTGGAACGCTATGGCGCGGAGTTCCTGTCGATCCATCGCGCCGATCTGCTGGATATTTTCGCCGAAGCTCTGCCCGAAAGCCGCTTTCACCTCAACGCCGATTGCGTCGGAACCGAAACCAGGGGCGATGTGGCGGTGGCGCGGTTTGCCGACGGTAGCGAGATAGAGGCCGATATCATCGTCGGCGCGGATGGTCTCCATTCGGCGGTTCGGGAAAGCCTGTTCGGCCATATCGAACCGACTTTTACCGGCTGCATCTGCTGGCGCGGTCTGGCCCCGATCGAGGCTGTGTCCCACATGCCCAGCGCCATGGAAATGACCGCCTGGTGGGGGCCGCACGGCCATGTTGTTCACTATCCGGTGCGGCGCGGCGAGCTGGTCAATTTCGTGGCCCATATCGACAGCGACGCCTGGACCGAGGAATCATGGACCCACGAATGCGACCGCAGCGAGATGATGGAAACCTACGGGAAATGGAACGAGTCCCTGTTGCGGCTCATCGAATCAAGCGACCGCTATTACAAATGGGCGCTGTTCGACCGCGCGCCGCTGGAAAGCTGGGGCACAGGGCGCGTCATCCTGCTGGGGGATTCGGCCCATCCCATGCTGCCCTATCTGGGCCAGGGCGCCTGCATGGCGGTCGAGGACGGCATCGTGCTGGCCGAGGCCGTGCAAAGATCGCCCGATGATCTGGCTGTTGCGCTCAGTGATTATGAAAGGCTGCGCAAGCCGCGCAGCACCCGGGCCCAGCTCGGGTCGCGCCACCGCGCCAAGGAAAACCATTTGGCCTCGCCCTTCGCGCGGCTCAAGCGGGATGTCCGCATCGCATTGCGCAACCGCTTCGGCACGGACAAATCGCCGACCCGCGCCGACTGGCTGTACGACTACGATGCGTCCGCCGAAGACGGCTTTACGACGCCCGCTTAGCGCCCCGTCGCCTCCCGCAGCGCGCGCCAGACCTTTTCGTGGGTTGCGGGCATTTCCACCGGCGGCGCGCCCACGCTGTGCAGCGCATCATTGACCGCGTTCATCACCGCCGGCATGGCGCCGACCGTTCCGGCCTCGCCCACGCCCTTGACGCCCAGCGGGTTGCGGTCGGTCGGGATTTCATTGGCCGAAATCCTGAAATCGCAGAAATCATCGGCCCGCGGCATGGCGTAATCCATGAACGACCCGGTCAGAAGCTGGCCGCTGTCCCGGTCATAATGGATATCCTCCATCAGGATCTGGCCGACGCCCTGGGCGATGCCGCCATGGACCTGGCCGTCAAACAGCAGCGGGTTCAGGATGACCCCCGCATCGTCGACCGCCGAATAGCGGACCAGCGTGACCTTGCCCGTATCCGAATCGATTTCCACCTCGGCCATGTGGCTGCCATTGGGGAAGGTCGGCGCGCCACCCACGCCCATGCCGAATTCGCCGTGTTCGTATAATCCGGGTTCGATATCGGCCGGCAGCCTGGGTTTCTGGAACGCGGTCTTGGCGACTTCCTCCAGGCTCAGCGACCGGTCGGTGCCGGCCACGGTGAAACGCCCATCGGCGAATTCGATATCGTCGTCGGCGGCTTCCAGCAGATGGGCCGCGATGCGGCTTCCCTTGGCGATGATTTTATCCGCCGCGATGGACACGGCCGATCCCACGAACACGGCGCAGCGCGCGTTGAAGGTGCCGACCCCGGTGGCCACCTTGTCGGTGTCGCCGTAGCGATAGCGGATGTTGTCGCCGTCGATGCCCAGCTTATGGGCCAGCACCTGTTTGAAGGTGGTGCCGTGGCCCTGGCCATGGTCCATGGCGCCGCACAGCAGGGTGATCGCGCCCGATGTATCGAACCGGACTTCCACATGTTCGAAATTGGTGGTGGCGACGCCGGTGATGGTGTTGGACGTGCCCACCCCGAGGATCCTGCCGTTTTTGCGGGCTTCATCGCGCCGCGCGCCGACGCCCGCGAAATCCCCCGCCGCCAGGCACTCGTCGTAATTCTTCATGAAATCGCCGCAATCATAGACATCGCCCAGGCTGGTGCGGAACGGCAGCGCGTCCGCCGGCAGGGTGTTGCGCCGGCGCAGCTCGACCGCGTCGATGCCGAGCCGGCGCGCGGCCACATCGACCATGACCTCCAGCACGAAAACCGGTTCCGGCTTGGCCCCGCCCCGGTACTGGGCGTTGGTCATGATATTGGTCATGGCGCCGGTGACCTTCGCATGGATCGCCGGAATGCCGTAGACGCCCGCCAGCCCGCCAAGCCCGCCGGTGGTCGAGCGGATATTGCGGTCGGTGGTGAAGTACGCCCCGATCGGCACCTTTGTATGGGTCCGCAGGCCGAGAAAACGGAAATCCTCATCCAGCGCGATCTCCGCATCCACAAGCCCGCCGCGGCCGTGCTCGTCGGACAGAATGCTTTCGGCCCGTTCGGCCATCCATTTGACGGGGCGTTCGACGATTTCCGATGCCCAGAGCGACAGGCTGTATTCGGGATAACAGCCCCCCTTGATGCCGAACCCGCCGCCCATCTGGTCGCAGATCACCCGCAATCTGGTCTGCTTCATGCCGAAGATCTGTCCGGCGATGGACGCGCGGGTGCCATGCACCGACTGGACCGATGCGCGCAGCGTATAGGAATCTTCGCCTTCATCATATTCGCCGGTGCAGCCCCGCGTTTCCATGGCGTTGGCCGTCACCCGGTTGACGCACACCCGGTGCGACACCACATGCGCCGCCCTGGCGAAAGCGGCATCGACCAAAGCGGCATCGCCCCTTGTCTCGGTGAAGCCTTCATTGCCGGGGTTGTCGTCCCACACCGCAGGCGCGCCGGGGGCCAGCGCGTCGTCGACGGTAATCACCGCCGGCAGGGGCTCATACTCGATTGTGATCAGCTCGGCGGCGTCCTTCGCCTGGTTGATGGTCTCCGCCACGATGAAGGCGACGGCTTCACCCACAAACCGCACGCGCCCCTGGGCCAGCAGGGGCTGCAGCGATGCGTAACCGGGCGAGCCGTCGGCGCGCTTGCCGACGAAGCCGGGTTTCAGCGTGCCCAATCCGCGCTCGGCCAGCTCTTTCCCGGTCAGCACCGCCAGCACGCCGGGGGCGGCGCGCGCCGCCGTCACATCCTGGCTAAGAATTTTCGCGTGGGCATGGGGCGATCGCAGAACATGGGCATGGGCCTGGCGGTGGGCGTTCACGTCATCGGCATATCGCCCACGGCCCCGCAGCAGCCGCAGATCTTCTTCACGTTTAACCGGTTCGCCGATGCGCATCATGTTCATTGCCCGTGACCCTTTTGGAAGAAGTTGACCCTTTTGGAAGAAGTGCTGAGCCTGAAATTCTATGATTTGTGGAAACGGAAGTCCATTTGCTGTTTTCCCGTGACGGGCGGGGCTGGTACCGTCGTGAACCGCACAGACCTGATAGACCTGAAAGGACCATCCCATGGCGACCAAATCCGGATCGAAAGTCATCGCGCTCGAAGAACATTACTGGGATGCAACGGTGACCGCCCACTATTCCGGCCGCAACGCGACCCGGTCATCGGATCTGCTGGAACGGCTCAACGATGTGGGTGAACTCCGTCTCGGGGAAATGGATGAGGCCGGCATCGATGTTCAGGTGCTGAGCCACGGCGCGCCGTCGACCCAGCGTTTCGATTCGGAAACCGGGCCGGGGATCGCGATCCAGGCCAACGACAATCTTTACGCCATGTGCCAGGCCAACCCGACCCGCTTTGCGGCCTTCGGGGCGCTGGCGACGGCCAACCCGCAGGCGTCGGCGGACGAGCTGGAACGATGCGTCACCAGGCTGGGCTTCAAGGGCGCCATGATCCACGGCCTGACCAATGGCGAATTCTGCGACACGAAAAAATACTGGCCGATCTATGAACGCGCCCAGGCGCTGGGTGTTCCCATCTACATGCATCCCGGCTATCCGCACCCGGACGTGATCGCGGC
The DNA here is from genome assembly GCA_937916005.1 of uncultured Rhodospirillaceae bacterium. Lineage (GTDB taxonomy): Bacteria > Pseudomonadota > Alphaproteobacteria > MPNO01 > MPNO01 > CALGIA01. The sequence continues at coordinate 2,136 of CALGIA010000047.1, read as the reverse complement.
CTATTACCAGGATTATCTGGAAGATTTCCCGGCCCTGGCCACCGCGGGCTGGGGCTATACGGTGGAAACCGCGACCCAGGGCATCCGCCTGGTGCTGAGCGGCGTGTTCGACGCCTATCCGGACCTTCAGATCATCCTGGGCCATCTCGGCGAATCCCTGCCGTTTTCCCTCTGGCGCATCAACCAGGCCCTGTCCCGCAAGGAAAACCGGTCGGCCCAGTCATTCCGCGATATTTTCAGCTCCCACTTTCACATCACCACCAGCGGCAATTTCTCCAACCCGGCGCTGCTGTGTTGTGTGTCCGAAATGGGCGTCGACCGGATCATGTTTTCCGTCGATTACCCGTTCGTGGAAAACCGGCCCGGGGTCGAGTGGATGGACACGGTCCCACTGTGCGCCGAGGACCGGGAAAAAATCCTCAACGGCAACGTCACCAGACTGTTGAAGCTGTCGCGGTGAAATCTATTTCCCCTGGGCGGAAGCGGGGTAAGCGCAATGCAAGTGCCATTAGACGACATTCGACCAGGAGTGGCCCCGCAACCTCAACAGTCAAGACAGCTCATCCAAAGCGCCTTTGCCGCCTTCAGTAGCGTTAACCTTCTCGCCAAGCCTCACACCAACGAGAAACGGCGGCGCCCGATGAGGGATACCGCCGCTCTGATGGTTGCTTGGAGTGTGTGCCGTCGTTATGCGGCGATCCGCCTGCGCCGTCTCATCAAGCATAGTCCGGCAAGGCCTATTCCGAAGATTGCGAATGTACCGGGTTCAGGAGCGGGAGCCACCAGGGTTATGACTCCTGCAGTTCCCGCACCAGTCTGTGCCCAGCCGTCTAAATTACCGCCGCTGAAATCAGAATTCTCCAGACCAAGAATTCCGGTTACCTGAATTTGATCGATGAGAATGTATGAGCCACTGTCGCCATTGTAAGTGATTTCCAACAACAGATCAGTTTGGTTCCGTAGGGCTTTCAATGCATCAGACGATGAATCATTCACGGTGAAAAGGGCCGTAAGAAAACTGCCCGATGCCGGGTCCGGTGCCAGTATTGTTCCGAGTTCGACACCGCCCAATTCCACTACTAGATTTCCGGTGTTCAGTTCGAACCGGTAATCGAAAGAAAGAGAAAAATCTCCGGTGGTATCGACAAGTTGTGAAATCGTGATCGGCGAACCCGCGGTGAGCTTGACGATGTTTACCTCCTCCACGGGCTGAAGCATGCGAAATTCCGCCCGGGTGGCATTCTCTCCCGTGAAGATCTGTCCGGTTCCGGGAACATCAATGAATGTCAGAGGAGTCAGGTTTGCAGTGTTGCTGATGTCGATCGGCCCACCATTTACATATGCGAAATCGGCCATTACGGAATTATCGTTGGAATTGGTTTTCAGTCTCAGAAGGATCTGGTCGTTGCTGAAATCCACGGCGACGCGCCCGAAAGTGGTATTGATCGATGAGCCGTCGTTCTGAGGCGTGTTTTCAAAGAATTGAACATAGCTGGTGTCATTTCCCGCTTTCAAAACACTCAGCCGCATCCGGTCATCGAACGGGGTAAGGCCGCCGCCATCGATCAATCCGATGCCGTAATTTGTGGTCCTGAAATCGCCCTCGACAAGGTCAAACAAAGCCCGGACTTCGATATCGTCATTTGCCCGGAGCCCGGCGTCAGAACCGGCGGATTGACTGGACAGCAAGCGGGCGCTTTGAATTCTAACGAGATCACCATCAAAAACCTGGGTGCCTGAGGTCTCATTGACGAGAGTAAAGGTTCGCAACTGACCCAGAGCACCGTCCATGATCAGTCTTCCTGTTCCTGACGTATCCTCCACGAAATTTGGCGCCGGAAGACCCGGAGAGACCGGCAATGCTAAAGGGTTGGGATCCCTCTGCGTAAAATACAGCGCATTGGGGTTTTCTGTCGTCCCCGGACTGGATTCCGGCGCAAGGCCGTCATCGAACTGATCGTTGAAATAGACATCCAAAGTATTGGCGCCATCGTCGTTGCGCATAACAACGAATTGTTCCAAACCGACGACAATCGCTGACGCTGTTTGGGGAGTGAACATGAAAATTACAGCGATCAGAGACAAAATTCTAGTACAACGCATTCCAAGGCTCCCTTAAAAATTGTTACTATATGT
>CALGIA010000046.1 GCA_937916005.1 uncultured Rhodospirillaceae bacterium | reverse complement strand
GCCCTCACCCGGATCATTGACGATGAACGGATAGAGATGGGGCAGCGGGCCGAGAACCGCTTCCGGAAAACAGCTTTCGGACAAGGCGATGGATTTTCCCGGCAGCCATTCAAGATTGCCGTGCTTGCCCAGATGGATGATGGCCTGGGCCTGGAAACTTTGCCGCAACCAGGCGTAAAACGCCAGATAGCCGTGGGGCGGCGTCAGATCCGGGTCGTGATAGCTGGATTTCGGATCGATATTATAGCCCCGCGCCGGCTGCAGCCCGATCATCACATTGCCCTGGGCGAAGGCCGCCAGAACAAAATCGCCGCCCACCACGAACGGATCTTCGCCGGGCGCGCCCCAGCGGTCGGTTACCAGATCCTGCAGATTTTGGGGCAGAGTCTCGAAGAAGCGCACATAATCGGCAATGGGAAATTTTATGCCGCCGGGCCGGTCGGCGCGGCTCGATAGATCATTGGTCGGGCCGGCGGCAAGGGTGCGGATCAGATCGTCGCCTTTGGCCGGCAGATCGCCGACGCCGTAACCGGCCCCTCCCAAGGCCCGCAACAGATTCAGGGCGCTGGCCGATGAATCCAGCCCGACCCCGTTGCCCAGCCGCCCGTCCCGATTGGGATAGTTGGCGAAGATCAACGCCACGCGCCGGTCGGGCGCCTTCGTGCGCGCCAGGCGCAGCCAGTTGGCGGCCAGCTCGCAGACAAATTCCACACGGTCGGGCACGGGCTGATAGGCGATCACCGGCAATTGGGTGGCCGCATCAAACCGCGCTTCCGCCTTGAACGACACGGCGCGGGAAATGATCCTGCCGTCGATTTCCGGCAGGGCTACATTCATGGCGATGTCGCGGGCGCTGAGCCCGTTGAGATTTTTCCGCCAGTCGTCCTCATTGCCGCCCGCGAAAATCATCTGGATGACCGGCACGCCCGGCCGTTCCAGGGGCGAATCCGAGCGTTCCGCGTTGGGCCGGGAGACCGCGAACCCGGTTGCGTTGAGAATGATATCCGGGACCGCATCGGCGAATATCCGGTTGACCGTTTCGGCCGAGACCGCCTCCTTCAGGCTGGCCACGAAAATGGGCAGGGGATTGAGGAAACGGGCGCGCAACGATTTGATCACCGCATCGACCGGCGCCAGATCGCCCGCCTGATAGAGCGCCCGGTAGAAGGTGACCGCCACCACCGGCGCGTCCGGGATCCAGTGGGTCCGCAATTCCGCCAGATCGGCCGCGCCCGCACCGGGCCAGTAAATGCCCGCGCGCAGCAAGGGCGCCGGTTCGCGCCATTCCACTTCCGCACCCAGCAAACTGGCCCCATAGGCCAGAAAATTTTCCCCATTGCCGGGACCGCCCTGCACGAAATATTGCCACATGCGGTGGCAGGCGGCGGCGGGCAGGGTGGAAAGCCCGGTCAATTCCGCATCCGACTGATCATCGCCGGGCAGAACCACCAGCTTGATATTGCGTTCGCGGCAACAGGCCTCGATCTGCTCGATCCCGTAGGGCCAGTAATTCACCCCGCCCAGCAGACGGATGACGACGAGTTTCGCCCCCGAAATAATATCGTCCACATAAAGATCGACCGACATGTTGTGGCCGAGATTCATCAGATTGGCGAGGCGCAGGCTGAGCCCGGTTGTCTCGCCGCTCTGATCGCGCCGCCGGCATGCCGCGGACAGCATCTGCAAATCCGTATCGGCGGCGGACAGGACGACCATATCGCCCGGACTCTGGCCCAGATCGATTGCTTCCGATCCATCGGAAATTCCACCGGGTTTGGCTGCAAGCAGATGCATGGGTCGGTGATCCCTGGTATCAGGCCAAAATCATGTGGCGGATTGCCGCTTCATCCAGCCCTTGCAGCCCGATCACCACCAGCCGGCTGACCCGGTCTTCGTCGGGGTTCCAGTCCCTGTCGAAGTAATGCTGGTAACGGTCCCCCACGCCCTGGACCAGCAGGCGCATGTCCTTGCCCTCCACGGCGATAAAACCCTTCATGCGCAACACATCATGGGACGCCGCCGCCGCGCGCAGCTTTGCAATCAGCGCGTCGGGCTCGGCAATGGCGTCGAAGGTCATGGCGAAGCTTTCAAAATCATCATGTTCGTGATCGTCTTCGTCGTCATGAACCGATGGACGGTTTTCGATATCGTCTTCCGCCGCGGACTCCAGCCCCAAAAGCGCCGCCGCATCGATCGCGCCATGTTGAGTCGGGACCAGTTTGATGGAGCGGCGCAGATCGGCCCGCAAATTCCGTGTCACCCGGGCCAAGTCATCTTCCGACAGCAAATCCGCCTTGTTGATCACCACCATATCGGCGCAGGCCAGTTGATCGGTGAACAGTTCGGCCAGGGGGCTGTCGTGATCCAGCGCATCATCGGCCTGACGCTGCGCCTCTATCGCCGCCGGGTCGTCGGCGAACAGGCCATCCGCATAGGCCGGGCCATCAACCACGGTGACCACGCCGTCGACGGTGATGCGCGTGCGGATCGCCGGCCAGTTGAAGGCCTTGATCAACGGTTTGGGCAGAGCCAGGCCGGAAGTTTCGATGATGATGTGGTCGATGCCGCCGGGCCGGTCGAGCAGCGCTTCCATGGTCGGCACAAAATCATCGGCCACCGTGCAGCAGATGCAGCCATTGGCCAGCTCGATGATGTCTTCTTCGGCGCAATTATCCGCGCCGCAGGATCTCAGAATGTCGGCATCGACCCCGATATCGCCGAATTCATTGATGATCAGGGCCAGCCGCTTGCCGTTTGCCGTCCGCAGCAAATGGCGGATCATCGAG
>CALGIA010000045.1 GCA_937916005.1 uncultured Rhodospirillaceae bacterium | reverse complement strand
CTCCGGACGGACACTAAGTTCTTCAGACGAAGGATTTCAATATGACGACAGACATTTTTTCATTCTGGGAACAAATTAATCCCAAGGATTATGTTCATCCCGCCGACAGTTGTGTGCTGAACAGGGTCAATCATGATTTTTGTTTAGATTGTTTGCCCGGCCCATATATGGGTCCGCTGCGAAAGGCCAAGGTCGTTCTTCTCTACCTTTCGCCGGGTTGGAACCAAAGTGATGCCGTTGATGCGCTAACGGTCAAAGGCCAAAATTATTACGCTGAACAACGAAAAGGATGTGCTGAACTTCCTTCTCCTCATGAGCACCCGGAGGCGTCGAAATGGTTGCAATCAAGGACAAAGATTTTTAGTGAGTGGAAAAACCTTCGAGACAAGATCGCGGTCCTGAACATTGGCGCTTATCATTCTCAAAATTTTAATGACCACCCTTTGCTGACCGCGCTGCCCTCCTGCCGGGAGTCGGTAAGTTGGGCGCAATCAACGCTTTTCCCGCAGGCCTTGCAGGGTGATCGAGTTGTCGTTTGCATGAGAGCTGCCCGATATTGGGGATTGTCGACGGGCGAAAAATATGGGGAAGCGTTATACGCTCCCCGCGTTACGCCGGGTGGCCATATGTGTCATGGCGAACTCCGCGAAGAAATAATTCAAAAAGTCAAAGATCACTTGAATCGGTGAGGCACAGACGTTCTCGTTAATCCCGATACCCCGCATCATGGCGGTCGAGTTCTCTCATCCGGCCCGGCCAGTCGTCCTGGCCGCGGCCGGCTTCGTGGGCTTTGATCTGGGCCACGGTGGCTTCGCAGAGTTCGGGTGAGGGCAGCATTATTTCGACGCCGGCGGCCTGCACACGCAGCTGGATGTCGCAGGCGGCGATCAGATTGCCCATCATGACATAGGCGTCGGCGATGGTCGGGCCCAGGGTGGTGGCGCCGTGGTTGCGCATCAGCATGGCCGGCTTGTCGCCCAGATTGGCAACGATCCGGTCGCGTTCGTCGGCATTTTCCGTGATGCCTTCATAATCGTGATAGGCCATGCGGCCGTAAAACCGCAGCGCCTGCTGGCAGGTCGGCAACAGCCCGTCCCTGGAGGCGGACACCGCGATGCAGGAATCCGGATGGACATGCACGACGGCGTTGACATCCGGCCGCGCCCGCAGGACCGCGGAATGCAGCACGAAGCCGGGCCGGTTCACTTTCGAGCGCTCGTCCAGCTCTTCGTGCATGTTGACCGAGATCAGGTTCGACGCCGTGATTTCATCCCACATCAGCACATGGGCCTTGATCAGGAAGCGGTTCGGGTCGTCGGGGCTACGCACCGTGCAGTGATTATAGATGCCGTTGTTCCAGCCGTCGCGGTGCGCCAGCCGGTAGCATGCGGCGAGTTCGACCCGGGCCCGCCATTCTTCCGGCGAGACTTTCCCCTGCAGCGACGGGACGTCCCGGATGGCGCGGATGTCATCGGTGGTCATTATCGACTCCTTTTTTATTGCGGCTCCTCGTTCTTTAAGCCGGCGGCGCGAGATGATAGTTCGGTGTGGAGCGGGAAATTTCCTGTTCCTCGTCAGTCATGTCGATTGCGATATCCGCGAAAAGCGGCGTGCTGAGGTAGCGTTCGCCCGTGTCGGGCAGCATGCAGAGAACCGTCGCGCCCGGTTCCGCCTGCTGACAGATCTGGAGCGCCCCGGCGAAGGTCGCGCCGGACGAGATACCGACGAAGATGCCTTCCTTCCGGGCCAGTTCCTGGCTGCAGCGAATGGCGTCGGGCCCGGCGATGGTCAGGATCCGGTCGATCACGGCCGAGTCGACCACATCGCCGGTCAGCTTGGGGATGAAATCCGGAGTCCATCCCTGCATGGGGTGGGGCTTGAATGCCGAATGGCTCACGCCCGGGGAGCCGTCCGGGTTGCGTTCCTGGCCGATGCCGCTGGTCAGCAGCGCCGCATCCGCGGGTTCGCAGACGATAATTTTGGTTTCCGGTTTTTCCTTGGCCAGAACGCGCGCCACGCCCTTGAGGGTGCCACCCGTGCCATAGCCCGTAACCCAGTAATCCAGCTTCTCGCCCGCGAAATCATCCACGATTTCCCGCGCGGTGGTCCGCGAATGCGTGTCCGGGTTGGCCTCGTTTTCGAACTGGCGCGTCATGAACCATCCGTTGACCTCGGCCAATTCGGCGGCCTTGTTGACCATGCCCATGCCTTTTTCCGCGGCCGGCGTCAGCACGACCTTGGCGCCCAGAAACCGCATGAGCTTGCGGCGCTCCACACTGAAGCTTTCGGCCATGGTCACCACCAGCGGATAGCCCTTCTGGGCGCATACCATGGCGAGCCCGATGCCCGTATTGCCGCTGGTCGCTTCGATTACCGTCTGTCCCGGTTTCAGGGCGCCCGATTGTTCAGCGGCTTCGATGACCCCAAGCGCCAGGCGGTCCTTGACCGAGCCCAACGGGTTGAAGGCCTCGATCTTGACGAAAAGATTGATGCCTTTCGGCCCCAGCTTGTTGATCCGGACGACCGGCGTATTGCCGATGGTCTCGAGAATATTCTCAAACTTGCGTCCCATGTTGCTGATCTCCCTGATGTTAATCCGCCATTCCCAATTTTTTGAGATTGGCTATCATACGGTCGAGCACGTCGTCGGAAAATACCATTGCCTGCCTGATTTTTCCGGTTGTCAAGTCGGGATAGGTCTTCATGAGCACCGCATAGGCTTCTTCTGCTTCGGCCATTCTTCCCGCGCCGACAAGCACCGGGGCGAGGCTGCGGTATATCCACATGGCGTGGGGCCGTTCCTCCAGACCGCGCCGATAGAGCGTCGCCGCCTCGTCATAGTTTCCCGCCACCTCATTGGCCGACGCCATGCCCACGTAATTGTTGAAGTTGATGGGGTCGAGCGGACTGAGCCGCAAGGCCCGTTGGAAATGTTCAAGGGCGCGCTCCGGCCGGTCGGCATAGTTTTCCAGCCATCCCAGCCGTTGCCATGCCCAGGCGGCATTGGGATCCAGCGCGACGGCGCGCTCAAGCAGAATACGCGCGGTTCCGAAATTTCTGACGAACGTGTGAACCGCGCCCAGCACCGCGAGAATCGTTGGGTCGTCGCCACTGAGTTCGGCGGCCTTCTCGGCCAGCTCGAACGCCTTTTCCTGGCTCTGCTTGACATCCTCCGACCAGTTATAGACCGAGCGCTGGGCATGGCACCAACCGGCCAGCGACAGGGCAAGCGGGTAGGCTGGATCAATCGCCAGCGCCTCGTCGAGCAAGGCCAGCGCCTTGGAGCTTTCCTCCTGTTCGAGCGCCCAGACATGGGGCATTGCCCGCATGGTAAAATCATAGGCGGTCTGATCGCTCGGCCGCTTGCCGCGGGAACGCTCGATTTCGGCGAGCCGGATGGAGGGTTGCAATTGCCCGGCGACCCGTTCTGTGATGCGGTCGTGAAGATCGAATATGTCTTCCATGGAGCCGTCATAATGTTCGGCCCAGATATGGGCGCCGGTCTCTGTTTCGATCAATTGCACGGTGATGCGGATGCGGTCGCCGGCCTTCTGCACGCTGCCTTCCAGAAGATAGGCGACGCCAAGTTCCTTGCCGATATCGACGGCGTTGGCGACCCGGTTCTTGAAGGTGAATGCGGAATTGCGCGCGATCACGAAGAAGGATCGAATGCGGGACAGCGCCGCGGTGATCGCCTCCACGACGCCATCGGCCAGAAACTCCTGGGCCGGATCGCCCGACATGTTGTCGAAGGGCAGCACGGCAATCGATGGCTTGTCGGGCAGCAGAAGCGGCATGGGCTCGGAGACATCCGCCAGGACGGATGGGGTGGTAGATGCCGCATCATCCAGCCTGACCCGGTATGTCCGTATCGGCTCCGAGATGTTCTTGATCTCTTTCTCGCCCAGATCATCATAGGAAAGTTCCAGTTTCTTGCCGACCTGGTCGAAGACGGTTCCCGATATGAAGATGCCGCCGGAATCCGCCAGTGCTTCAAGCCGCGCCGCAATGTTGACCCCGTCGCCGTAAAGATCGTCCCCTTCGACGATGACGTCGCCCACATTGATGCCGATTCTCAACTCAATCCGGCGTTCGGCATTTTCGGCCTGGTTCCGTTCGGCAAGTGCTTGCTGGACCTCGACCGCATGCTGGACGGCGTCGACGGCGCTGCCGAACTCGACGAGCACCCCGTCGCCCATGGTCTTGACGATGCGGCCGTTATGATCGGGGAGCCTGGCGTCGAACACTTCCTTGCGCATGGTTTTCAGCCGTGCAAGCGTGTCCCCTTCATCGGATTCCATCAGGCGCGAATAGCCGACCACATCGGCGGCCAGAATGGCCGCGAGGCGACGGTGGACTCGTTCTTTGGTCATGTCGTGGGACCGTTTGTCAGGAATTCAGCATCCGGGATTGTATGGGCGGCGGGTGGCGGAGTCTATCGGGCCTTAGGATTGATCCTCAAGCATCATCAAGCGCGGCGCATGCTTCGATGAAGGGGGCCAGGGGCGGCCGGTAAAGACCAGCGCCGAGACCGCCGCCGTCGCCCCGCTTTTCCACCAGACCCAGTTCCACTATCGGCGTGATGCCCGTGTGGACAACCGCGCGGGCCGACAACGCCGCCCGCGCGCCGGATTTCGGCAAGGCCGGATGGGCCGCCATCAACAGCTTGCCGGGCAGTTCGGCCATGTCGTCCGGCGTGAAATCCTTGTGCAGGGCCTGCATGTCGGGACAGTAGGATTGCGCCATGGCCCCAAGCCCGAACCCTTCGGCCAACGCACTGTCGCCATAGGCGCCGGTGCAGTCGTCCGGCGTCAGGGGGTCGCGGATATTGCCGAGGGGCACGGTCGCCGGGGCGGTGAACCAGCGACCCGGCAGGCCGCTGACCTGGAGCCCGAATGTGGCGCCATTGGCGCCGAAGGACGTGATCACGCCGCTGCCCGTGACGCCCGATGCGCCGGACAGAATGCATTTTGCGGCCGCCATCCAGAAATTGAGATGGAATATGGGCCACGCGTTCACGAATTCTCCGGCTTTGGTCCCGGCAAAATCCGGCCCGAGCCTGTCGGCGAGAACGTTCATGAAAATCTTGTGGGCTTCCAGATGCCGCAGATGGGCGTCGTCGCCCCGCGTCAGGGCATCATCGATTATCGGCAGCCAGGGGATCGGCCGGTCACATGCGGGCGCAATCGCGTCCGCGACCTCATCATTGAGAAACCGGATCAAATCAATTGCGTCCTGGGATTTTCGGCCATAGCGCGCCGCATGCGCCGCCCCCGTGCCGCCGCCATTGAGCGGCGCATAGGCGCTGCGTGCGGAGGAGTTCAAATCGGACATCTCGAGCACCCGCATGGACGGCGAGACCACCGCCGCCAGGGGCGTGGCCACGTTGCGGTCCTGGGCGGGCTCAAAAATCACCTTGCCGGAGGCGATCAGCGCGTCGGCTTCATTCAGGTCACCGGCCCAGCCTTCATAGACACAGGCCACGGAAGCCGAGTTCAGCGTCGGCGTGACTTGCGCGTGAGACGGCGTTTCGGGTGGACCGGAATGGAGCAAATGATAGGGCTCCAACCCGACCGCCTCGGAAGCGGTGGTCATCCCGCTCCATGCCGGCCTGACGGCCATGAATTGCTCGACCGCCTGTAAATCTTCGGATCTTATGGACATCAAAATTCGGCTTTCCGTGGGGGGCTTGGGAGGCGGTCAGTCTTCGTCGATGACCGCAATGCCCTGAATCTCCACCATCATTTCAGGCTGGGCGAAGCCGGCGCAGGTGATCATCGCGCTGGCGGGAAATCCATCCGGGAAATATTCGCCGCGGGTTTCGGTGAACAGATTGCCATAGCGGGAATCGATGATGAACACGGTCATGGTCACCATGTCCTGCAGTTTCGCGCCGGCGCGTTCCAGTGTCGCTTCGATCAGCCGGAAGGATTCCCGGGTCTGCGCCTCGAAATCACCGGCCAGCGAATTCCCATCTGCGTCGTGGGGCGCGCCATGACCCGCGATCCAGACTGTCTTGCCGCCCGTGGTAATGACGGCGGGCGAGAAGGCGCGCTTCTCTTGCCAGGTTCCCTTGTGATAGAGGCGGTCCATTTTCATCTGCTCCCAAAGGCTCGGTGGTTTCAGCTCAAACGTTACAGGCCGAACGTTACAGGTGATCGGCGCTCCTTGGTACAAGTGATTCGGTTATCCACAGGCAGGCGACGACGGGCGCAGAATTCGTCAAACATCGGGCTTGGTTAATGAAAAATTAACGGAATCCATTCTGAATGTAAAAATCGTTAAGAATGAAGAAATGAAGAAACATCCCGTGGTGTGAATCTAGTGTTGCGATTCCAACGCTTGTTTCCCACGGTTGACCTTTTCGATGATGG
>CALGIA010000044.1 GCA_937916005.1 uncultured Rhodospirillaceae bacterium | reverse complement strand
CAGAAATGGACAGCACGGGGCGAAGACATGCCGGTGGCCTATGTGCTCGGCTGGGAGCCTTCCATCGGATTCACCGGCGGCTCGCCCGTGCCGCGCGGCATTTCCGAATATGACGTCATGGGCGCCATTCGCGGCGCGCCGGTTGAGTTGATCGACTGCGAAACCGTGCCGCTTCAGGTCCCGGCCACCGCCGAAATCGTCATCGAAGGCTATATCTCCGCCGATCCCAAGACTTTCGTCCCGGAAGGCCCCTATGCGGAATTCACCGGCTATTACGCCACCGAAACCTCGCCGAAACACAATACCCGGGTCACCGCCATTACCCATCGGGACAAGCCCATCTTCCGGGGCACCATCGAGGGCGCCATGCCCGGGTCTTATGCGGAAAACGCCGTGATGAGTTCGGTCCAGCGTTCGGCCGTGGCGTGGAACGCGCTTGATTCGGCGGGCGTGCCCGGAATCACCGATGTGTGGGGGCCGCCGATCCATGCCGGGGTCAACACCTTCGTCCAGATCGAACAAACCTATCGCGGCCAGGCCAAGCAGGTCGCCGCCGCCCTGTGGGGCAATTCGGCGTCCCACGTGCGCTACAAGCATGTCACCGTGGTCGATAGGGATATCGACATCCATGACTATGCCGCCGTCGACTGGGCCATCGCGTACCGGGTCAATGCGGGCGAGGACGACATCATCATCTACCCGGCCAACTGGGGCGCGGGGCTCGACCCCAGCACGCGCCGCCGCGACGCCGACGTCCATCTGTTCGGCACCGGCAAATGGAACCGCCTGCTGATCGACGCCACCATGAACCTGGATTACGAGCCGGACGAACAGGGCAACCGGTTCCCGCCGACCGTGCGGCCCAGCGATGAAGACATTTCCCGGGTTCAGTCCATTCTGGATGAAATCATCGTGCGATCGAACAGATAAGCGGCGACGAAGAAAAACAGCGCCCCTCCCCCCTTGAGGGACCTTTGCGCAACAGTGTTTTGTTGATTGATGTAAATCAATGCGTGATCGCCTCGAAGGAATATCATTCTCCCAGGTCTTGAGGTGATGTTACGAAGGGTGCCAAACCTGAGAAGTGCAAGTGAAATTGGCCTTGATGCGGACTTACCGGTTCCATGACGGCGTCAATCGAAACTTATTCTTTCAACCCCCGACATCCTCAGCGGTCACCTCAAGACCCCCCCTTTTTTATTTTGTGACGAGAGGATCCGCCTTGTGACAACAACGGACAACCAGACTGCCGCCGATTGGGCGGCGCGGGGCGCTTACTGGGCCAAAACGGCGCCGGATACCGTCTCCACGACGGATGATCTCAACCAGCTGCTGATCACCCTGGCGGGGATAGAAGCCGGATACAATGTTCTCGATATCGCGTCGGGGGCCGGTGATCCGGCGATCAGCATCGCGCTGAAAGTCGGGGTGGAAGGATCGGTCACGGCGCTCGACGCCAGTCCGGAGATGCTCGCCGGGGCCCGAAAACGGGCGGAGAAGCTGGGGCTGGAAAACATTTCATTCGAGACCGGGCGCATGGAGTCCCTGCCATTTGATCCCGCGACCTTCGACGCCGTGACATGCCGGTTCGGCCTGATGTCGGCCACGGACCCCGTTCTGGCCCTGCGGGGTGCGCGGCGTGTGTTGAAACCCGGCAAAAAAGCCGCTTACTTGACCCATGGGTCGCGCGAGAAAAACGCCCTGTTTTCGGTTTTGTGGCCGGCCGTGTCCAGATTCCTGGGCGAGGAAGACAATGATGCCGGCGCGCGGCGATACCGGTTCAGTGAGAAAGGTTCCCTGGTAACCGTCTTTGAAGCGGCGGGCTTCACCCACATCGAGGAAAGGGAAGTGGTCAAAACCAACATCAAGCCAAAAGGCGAAAGATTTTGGCAAACCATGTTGATGCGCGCCTTCGGCGCAAAAATCGAAGGCCTGGAAGCCGACGGGCTGGAAGCGCTCCATGTAAGCATCGAGGAAGCATTTGCGCCCTGTCTGAACGGCGACCATTACGAACTTCTGTCCACCGATATGGCCGCCTGCGGCGTCGCCTGACGCGGGCAAAGGTGACGAATGGGCGAGACCATCACGCTTCTGCCCCCACTCTGCCCCCACAAAATTAAGAGGCTGGTCACGAGCCCCTTGCCGGTGAATAATTCTCCCTTGCCATAGGGAGCGACCTGCATGTTTTATGATACCGCAAGCAATAATCACGGCCTGAAATATAATCCGTATAAATCCATCGTGGTGCCCCGCCCCATCGGGTGGATTTCGACTATCAGCAAGGACGGGGTCGCCAATCTGGCGCCCTACAGCCAGTACAATAATCTGGGCTATGACCCGCCCTATGTGATGTTTTCCGCCGGGTCCAACCCGGAAGACGGGCGGCGCAAGGATTCCGTGCTCAACGCCACGGAGACCGGCGAGTTCGTGGCCAATATGGCGACCTATGATCTGCGCCATGAAATCGACAAGAGCTCCCACTTCGTCGACCCGGATGTGGATGAGTTCGAGTATGCCGGGCTGACCAAGGAAGCATCCCAGATGGTCAAGCCGCCGCGCGTCGCGGAATCGCCGGTCCATCTGGAATGCCGGTTCGTACAGTCGGTGGTCCTGCCCG
>CALGIA010000043.1 GCA_937916005.1 uncultured Rhodospirillaceae bacterium | reverse complement strand
CTTCCTGGATTTTAAGCGACACGTTGGTCCGGGCCGCCGTCGCGGCGGGGTGCGTCGGGTTGACCACCGAGCCTTGCCGGGCGCGTATCTCGATAATATTGAAGCAGCCCTGGTTGGGCGTCACATAGGGGTCCAACGCAACGGTGAAGCTGTATTGAACCGCCGCCAGTGTGGTGGCCAGGGGACAGTTGATATTGCCCCGCACCTGGTCGCCGCATTCGTCCAGATCGACGACGACGCTGTCGCCCTTTTTCCGGATGATGACCTTGATCCGAATGGGCGTGTCGTCTACGCCGTCATCGTCAACAACATCCTCACCGGTGAATTCACCGTCGGGCAGTTTCGCCAACCCGTTCCGCAAGCGCATCTCGGTCTCGGCGATCAATAGATCCGTGCTGGCCTCAACCGCCGTGATGCCAAACCTTCCGATCGCCTCCACATAACGATCGACCCCGACCCGGCAGGCGCTCGCCTGGGCGCGCAAATCTCCCATGGTCTTGTGGGGCACGCGGATATTGCTCTCGATCATGGCGATCAGGTCCGGGTTTTCGCTGCCCCCGATATGGAACCTGACAAAGGGAAAACATAATCCTTCGGCGTAGACCTCGGTCAGCCCGCCGCCGACGCCGCCGGGCGCTGCGCCCCCCAGGTCGGAATGATGGGCGACCGCCCCCACATACCCGATCAAATCGTCATCAAGCCAGACCGGCGCGATCATCATCACGTCCATGATGTGCTGTCCGCCCCGGAACGGATCGTTGGCGATCACGATATCGCCGGGCGCCATCTGCTTATCGGCCAGTGTCCTCAGCGCCTGCTCCATGGTCAGGGTGGACCCGGCCAGCAGCATCGGCGCGTGTTTGGATTGCACAATCACGCGGCCGGTCCGGTCATAAAGCGCACAGGACAGATCCTGCACTTCCTTGATCACCGTTGAACGGGCGGTCCGCATCAACGTGGTCGCCATATCCTCGGCAACGCTTTCCAGCGCATAGCGGATGACCTGCGCGCGGGTGATATCGCGAAAATTAGGCGTTTCCATCATCTCAACCCCGTGTTCGGCGTATATCGATATTTAGCCATTGATCGACGGTTCCTGTCCAGCCGGCCGGAATCAGAATGGAACTACCCTGGTCCTCGATCATGGCGGGACCCGATATTTCAGCGCCCGGTGGCAATTCCCTGCGGGCCCAGATATCCGTATGGACCCGGGCGCGGCTGCTTGTGAAATAGACATCTCTGCCGCCAAGCGGAATCCCGTCGCCGGCTTCACCCATAACGGGCCGGGGGAAGTCCTGTTCGGGACCGATGACGCTGACCCGAAGCTGAACGATTTCCACCTCTTCCTCGACACTGCAATAGGCGTATCTTTTGTCATGGAGTTGATGAAATTTATCGACAAGCTGGGGAATCATCCCATCTGAAATATTCCTGTCATCCGCTTCGACGATCAGATCATAGGATTGTCCGTGATACCGCATATGGGCAATCCATTTGGTCTCAAGGTTTTCCTCGGTCGACCGCCCCGCCTTTTCCATCAGTTCGCCTTCCAGCCGCGCAACAATCGACGCCAGATCCGCCTCCGACATATCGGACGTATTGCGCAACACCATCTCGGAGATATCCCAGCGCAGCGGGCACAGTAGAAGTCCCAAAGCCGAAAAATTGCTGGCCAGATGGGGCACGATGACCCGGTTCATGTTCAGGGTCTCGGCCAGTTCGACCCCATGCACCGGCCCCGCGCCGCCATAAACGAATAGCGGCAGCGACCGGATGTCGATGCCTTTTTGGACCGTGTTGGATGCGATGGCCTTGGCCATGCGGGCCTGGATTATTTCGAGCACCGAGGTTGCGGCCTCATGCAAATCAACGCCGAGTGGCCGGCAAATCTCGGATTGAAAAGCCTGTTCCGCCAGATCCGGGGTCAAGACCAGACCGTTATCGGCGTCGAAGACCGCCGACAGACGCCCCAGCAGCAAGTCCGCATCGGTAATCGTCGGGCGCTTGCCGCCCCGCCCATAGGAAGCGGGGCCGGGGTTGGAGCCCGCACTTTCACGGTCCACCTGGATCATGCCGATTTCATCGATCAGCGCGAGAGACCCGCCGCCGGCCGCGATGGCGGCCACGTCGATGGTCGGCATCCGCAACGGATATCCGGCGATCTCGCCTTCGAATTTCATCACGCTTCGGCCACCTTCGATGAGCCCGATATCGAGACTGGTGCCGCCCATGTCGATGGTGACGAAATCGTTCATTCCCATGGCCCGACCGAGACAGGCGGATGCGATAACGCCCGCCGAGGGACCGGAATTCAATATGGTCACCGGGCGGTCCGCCGCCTCGTCGCAACTCGTCAATCCACCCGACGCCATCATGATACGGCTGTGTCTGACATTTTCCGCCGCCATGCCCTGATCAAACCGCCGCAGGTAAGGCGTCAGGACCGGTTTCAGCAAAGCATCCAGAACGACCGTGGAACTCCGTTCAAACTCCCTGATTTCCGGAGAGATGACATGGGAAAGGGAGACATGAAGTTCCGGCCATTCCTCCGACAAAATCTCGCCGATACGTTTTTCATGGTCCGGGTTGATGAAGGAAAACAGACAGCAGACGGCGGCGGCTGAAATGTCCTCGGCCCCATCCCGGGCGCGCACTTCCTGCAATTTGGCGCGCAGATCGTCCTCGTCCAGTTCGGTCACGATCTCGCCATGGGCGCCGATGCGTTCGATCACCTCGACCCGCAACGCCCGCTCAATCAGGGGCTGGGGATTGTCGACATTGAAATCATAGATGCCGGCTTCCGGACGCTGAATACGGCCGATATCGAGAACATCACGAAATCCCATGGTGGTCAGCAGCAATCCCGTCGGCAGGCGGCCCTCGATGACCGCGTTGGTGGCCAGGGTGGTCGCATGATGCAGGAAATCAATTTCCCGGCCCCCGGTCAGCCGGTTGAGACCTTCGGAGATGGGCGCGAGCGGGTCGCGATAGTCGGTCGGCACCTTGGTGGCCGCCAATGTTCCGCCATCGGAATCGAACACGACCAGGTCGGTAAACGTACCGCCCACATCAACCCCAACCCGTAAAACCACAGAATTCTCCACTATTGCGCTAACAGCTTATACCAAGGAGCCTAAATCCGCCGCAAGTTCGTCTGGCGAAGGGTAACCCGATCATATAGCTTTTCCGGTCATGGATCGAACATGGGTTAAAATGACGGACGAGCTTCCTTTCGTTCACAAGACAGTGGTGCATATGCTGGCGCGGGCGGGTGAGCTTTCCGGTGGTGCGCCCGCTTTGACATGCGGCGACAGAACGCTGAATTACCGGGAATTCGTCCGCTGCGTCGCGGGCTTTGCCACCGAATTGCGGGGGCTGGGGTCTTCGGGCGACCGCGTGGCCCTGGTCTGCGGCAATTCGATCGAAATGGCGATCGCGACCTTCGCGGTTCATGCCGCCGGTTTCCAGGCCGTGCCCGTCAACCCGATTTATACCGAACGGGAATTGGCCCATATCCTGTCGGATTCAGACCCTGTGGCCGTGGTGTTTGACGATGATGTGGGCGAACGCGTTGTGTCCGTCGCAACGGGCCTTGGCATTTCCCATCAAATCGCGCTCGGCGGCGACAGGGGAAGATTGCTGGGTGGCTGGCGGGATGACGATGACATCACGCTGCCCGCTCCGCTTCCGGAACCGGATGATTTGGCGACATTGCAATATACCGGCGGCACCACGGGCCTGCCGAAAGGGGCCAACATTACCCATGGCCAGCTATCCACCAACATCAGCCAGCGCGAGGCCGCGTGGCCGACGATTCCGGACGATGAAGTCATTCTCTGCGTGATGCCCCTGTTCCATGTTTTCGCCAGCTCGACCTGCCTTCATCTGTCGGTCTATTGCCGTGGTAAATTGGTGATTTTGCCGCGCTATCATCCCGAAACCGTGCTGGACGCCATCGAGCGGGACCGCATCACCCGGCTTCCCGTCGGGCCGACCATCTATCACGGGCTGATGGCGTTTGACGGGTTTGGCGCGACGGATTTTTCGTCCCTGAGAACCGGCTATTCCGGATCGGCGCCCCTGCCCGAGGAAACCCTGCGGCAATGGCAGGCGCAAACCGGCTGCCCCATATTGGAAGGGTATGGACAAACCGAAGCGGGGCCGGTCCTGACCGGCAATTTTGAAAATGGCCCGATCGTCGCCGGGTCCGTTGGTATTCCCCTGCCCCGAACCGAAATCCAGATCGTGGACACGGAATCCGGTACGGAAATTCTCGATACCGGCCAGGAGGGCGAAATTCGGGCGCGTGGTCCGCAGATCATGTCCGGATACAGAAACCGGCCCGAAGAAACAGCCGAAGCGCTGCGCGATGGCTGGCTCTATACGGGCGATATCGGCCGCATCGATGCGGACGGCATTATTTTTATCACCGACCGAAAAAAGGATATGGCCATCGTCGGCGGCTATAATGTCTATCCGCGCGAGATCGACG